>NZ_PQTC01000081.1:0-541 GCF_003850715.1 Enterobacter sp. 301B | reverse complement strand
GCGATCAACAACCTGTTTGACTGCTTCAGTTTTAAACTCTTCGGGATAACGCTTACCGCTCATGGGCACCTCTCTTTAAGCCATCTTAAATGACTCTGAGGTGTCTGTTAAACCCGTGGCGATTCAGGGTTATTCCGACCAGATAGCTATCATGCCAGTGGGGATCAAAGGCGTGTCCTTCGAAATGCGCCTTAATTGTCTCAATACCTGTTTCTGCATGCTGACGCAGCTCAAGCCAGTCTTTTGCCATACTGCCCTCCTCTTACCGTCAGCATTGTCACATCTTGCCTGAACTGTCTGGAAGATTTGTGCATTTTCAGCGCACAAACGGACAGATTGCCGCAAACTTAAGCAGTTGAACAGCTTTTCCCGAAATAATGTTGACGATCGCGCGCGATTGCGGTTTAATGCGCTCCGTTGCCCGGATAGCTCAGTCGGTAGAGCAGGGGATTGAAAATCCCCGTGTCCTTGGTTCGATTCCGAGTCCGGGCACCAATATTCATAAGGCCTCGCTGAAAAGCGGGGCTTTTTCCTTTCTTAG
>NZ_PQTC01000080.1:0-546 GCF_003850715.1 Enterobacter sp. 301B | reverse complement strand
GTATCTAAAAGCCTGCACCGTCTGATTTTTAGTCATTGAATCGCGAGAACGGGAGATAATTTCTCTTCTATGGGTATAGGCTCATAATGGTAGGATTCTGGTAGCTTCGAAACGCCGTATTTAAGCAATACTTAAGTCATGAAGAACCAAACTTAAACATTTTTCTCAAGGTAAACCAGTATAAAACTGTTAGTGCTGATGGATCGTTTGGGCTCTTTTAAAGGGATTGAAAATCCCCGTGTCCTTGGTTCGATTCCGAGTCCGGGCACCAATATTCATAAGGCCTCGCTGCAAAGCGGGGCTTTTTCCTTTCTTGGCTACGGTAGATTTCTGGTCGTTGCAACACGTTATTTGTTTGCTGGATTTCTCGCCATTTTCGCAGATGTTCGTTACTTTTAGACACCTCAACACCCTCTGATGTGTGAATCGCCACGGATAATCTAGACACTTCCTAGCCGTTGATAATACTGGTTTTCATATTCTGTCGGTGACATCTGATCGCTGGAACCATGCCGACGCTTACTGTTATAAAACATTTCGATGTAA
>NZ_PQTC01000079.1:0-587 GCF_003850715.1 Enterobacter sp. 301B | reverse complement strand
GCTCTACCAAGAACAAAGAGCAGCAACGCGATCCGGAGATGCATCAGACCAAGAAAGGCAATCAGTGGCACTTTGGCATGAAGGCCCACATTGGTGTCGATGCCAAGAGTGGCCTGACCCACAGCCTGGTCACCACCGCGGCCAACGAGCATGACCTCAATCAGCTGGGTAATCTGCTTCATGGAGAGGAGCAATTTGTCTCAGCCGATGCCGGCTACCAAGGAGCGCTACAGCGCGAGTAGCTGGCCGAGGTGGATGTGGACTGGCTGATCGCCGAGCGTCCCGGCAAGGTAAAAACCTTGAAGCAGCATCCGCGCAAGAACAAAACGGCCATCAACATCGAATACATGAAAGCCAGCATCCGTGCCAGGGTGGAGCACCCGTTTCGCATCATCAAGTGGCAGTTCGGCTTCGTGAAAGCCAGATACAAGGGGCTGCTGAAAAACGATAACCAACTGGCGATGTTATTCACCCTGGCCAACCTGTTTCGGGTGGACCAAATGATACGTCAGTGGGAGAGATCTCAGTAAAAACCGGAAATAACGCCAGAAATGGTGGAAAAAATAGCCTAAATAGGCTGATTCGAT
>NZ_PQTC01000078.1:0-610 GCF_003850715.1 Enterobacter sp. 301B | reverse complement strand
TTAACAGCGTACTGGGTAAGGCGGGTAAAACCGGCTCCCTGTACAAAACGCTTAAAGCCATCGCTGACCAGACCAGCCCGAAGGTCATCGTTGTGCGCGTGGCAGCAGCGACCGAAGAAGAAGGCGGTAAAACGCAGTCGCAGCTCATCATGGGTGGCACGGCAGAAGACGGCAGCTATACCGGCATGTACGCGTTTCTGACTGCCGAACAGAAGGTGGGTTATCGCCCGCGCATTCTGGCCGTGCCGGATTACGACACGGAAGAAGTGACCTCCGCGCTGTGCGTCATTGCGCAGAATCTGCGTGCGTTTGTTTATGCCAGTTGCTACGGCTGCTCGACGATGGCAGAAGCTATCGCCTACCGCGCAACCTTCGCCTATCGTGAGCTAATGCTTATCTGGCCTGATTTCATCGCCTTCAACCCGCAGACCGGAGAAAACGAAGTCTTTCCGGCTCCGGCGTATGCCTGCGGCCTGCGTGCGTTGATTGACAACAATCAGGGCTGGCACAAATCGCTTTCCAACGTGTCGGTCAAGAACGTGCTGGGCATTTCGCAGGATGTTTTCTGGTCGCTACAGGCCGAAGACAGCGACGCGAACGAACTCAACAA
>NZ_PQTC01000007.1:0-242018 GCF_003850715.1 Enterobacter sp. 301B | reverse complement strand
TTGGCCGGGAGGGTTTTAATTTGCTGCACGACAGTTTCATCGAACAGATTCAGAAAGAAGGCATGCCTGACATGCCAGTTATGCACTGAGGTGATTATGAGCGACGTTGTTCTTCTGGTACCGAATGACTGGGTTAGCGAAAAGGTTCTGATTGCGGTTACCGGGCTCAAGCCCGGAACCATCCTCCGGGCCAGAAAAGAATGCTGGCTGGTTGGGCGGGAATATGTGCATGTTTCACCTGACGGAAATCCGAAACCTTCCAGCGAGTGCATGTATAACCGTAAAGCGGTCGATGCGTGGGTGGCCTCAATGAAAAACAAACAGCCTGGGTGATCTGAGGCCATGAAAAAGGTAATCTCATATCGCTCTTGGGCGTCTGGAGGAATCAATGGATAAAGTTATATATCCAACAGGCGTCGAAAACCACGGTGGCACATTGCGCATCTGGTTTAATTTCAAAGGTAAGCGTGTCAGGGAGAGCCTCGGTGTCCCTGACACCGCTAAGAACAGGAAGATCGCCGGGGAACTGCGGACATCGGTATGCTTTGCCATCAGAACAGGCACATTTGAGTACGCGGCACAGTTTCCGGACTCCCCTAACCTCAAGACTTTTGGGGTGGGTAAGAAAGAAATTACAGTGTCAGAGCTTGCCGAAAAGTGGCTGGATCTGAAGAGAATGGAAATCTGCGCGAACGCACTCAACCGTTATGAGTCGGTCACAAGGAATATGGTGCCAAGGATCGGGGGTAATCGGCTGGTGTCGGCGGTGACGAAAGAGGAATTACTGTATATCAGGAAAGATTTACTGACCGGTCACCAGATGCCAATGAAGGGGAAGGTCCCGGCAAAGGGAAGAAGTGTTGTCACCGTAAATTATTACATGACAACTATTGCCGGAATGTTTCAGTTTGCCGCAGATCACGGTTACTTAGAGGCGAACCCATTCGACGGGATCAAGCCTCTCAAAAAAGCCAGGGCAGAGCCAGATCCGCTAACTCGTGACGAATTTATTCGCCTGATTGATGCATGCCGGCATCAGCAGACGAAAAACCTGTGGTCACTAGCAGTATACACAGGGGTCCGTCATGGGGAGCTGACCTCCCTGGCCTGGGAGGATATCGATCTTGAAGCTGGAACAATAACAATCAGGCGCAATTATACAAAACTGGGTGAATTCACTCTACCGAAAACTGAGGCCAGTACCAACAGAGTGATACACCTCATTCAGCCTGCGATCAGCGTCCTGAGGAATCAGGCGGAAATGACCAGGTTTGGAAAAAAGCATCAAATCGATGTTCAGCTGCGCGAATACGGCAGAACTGAGAGCCACGAGTGTACATTTGTTTTCAACCCTCAACTGGTCAGAAGATGTCAGCAGGTGGGGATCATCTACAAAGTCGACTCGATAGGTGATTTATGGGACGCAGCGATGAAGCGAGCAGGGATAAGGCACAGGAAAGCATATCAGTCGCGTCACACGTATGCATGCTGGTCACTGTCAGCTGGCGCTAACCCCAGCTTCATTGCCAGTCAGATGGGCCATGCGAGCGCCCAGATGGTCTTCAACGTATACGGTGCGTGGATGGCAGACAGCAGTAGTGAGCAGATCGCAATGCTGAATCAGAGGCTCGCGGATTTTGCCCCACAGATGCCCCAAAGCATACCTAGCGGCACCAGAGCATTATTGAAATCAGTAAGTTAGTTAATAACGCCCGACATGTTAACTGCGTGGAGGGCAATACCACGCTGTACGCTCTGCCACGCACGGAGATCGTCGAGCGCTGGCGCGAGCAAACCACCGACGATTTCCGCTTTTGCTTCAAATTTCCGGCAACCATCTCCCACAACGCCGCGCTGCGAAACTGCGATGATTTAACCCACGAGTTTTTCACCCGGATGTCGCCCCTGGCAAACCGTGTTGGCCAGTACTGGCTCCAGCTTCCCGCCACGTTCGGCCCGCGCGATCTACAAGCCCTCTGGCAGTTTCTCGACGCCCTGCCCCACGATTTCACGTACGGTGTGGAGGTGAGGCATCCAGATTTCTTTGCCAAAGGCGACGCGGAGAAAGCGCTGAATCGCGGCCTGCATGAACGATCGGTCAACCGCGTGATCCTCGACAGCCGCCCCGTGCACAGCGCAATCCCGCACAGCGAAGCCGTTGTTGATGCCCAGCGCAAAAAACCGAAAGTACCGGTTCATGCCATTGTTACCGCGCAGAACCCGATGGTCCGGTTTATCGGCAGCGATAACATGCAACAGAATGAGGAGATGTTCGCCGTCTGGCTGCAAACGCTCGCGAAATGGGAGCAAACCACCACCCCGTACCTGTTTTTACATACGCCGGATATTGCCCAGGCACCTGAACTGGTCGATTCTCTCTGGCAGGCCTTGCAGCAGGCGGTTCCGTCGGTTGGCCCCGCGCCGTCCATCCCACAACAATCTTCTCTTTTCTGAAATCACCCCCTATCATAGAGACGTGCCATCTGCCAAAAACAGGGAGTTAGTATGGTCAGCGCGCTGTATGCGGTGTTAGGTGCATTACTGCTGATTAAATTTTCATTTGATGTTGTGCGCCTGAGAATGCAGTACCGCGTCTCCTACGGTGACGGGGGCTTTTCTGAGCTGCAAAGCGCAATCCGAATCCACGGCAACGCGGTCGAGTACATTCCCGTCGCGTTAATTTTACTGCTGTTAATGGAGATGGATGGCGCAGAAACCTGGATGGTGCACGTCTGTGGGCTGCTGCTGATTGCAGGTCGTTTGATGCATTATTATGGTTTTCACCACCGCCTGATCCGCTGGCGTCGTTCCGGCATGAGCGCGACCTGGTGCTCGCTTTTGCTGATGGTGCTGGCTAACCTTTGGTATATGCCGTGGGAGTTGGTTTTCTCCTTCCATTAGCGCACAATATGCCCCTTTATTTTTCCCGGATTTTTACGTTATGTCAGATCGCGACACGCTTTTTTCCGCGCCTATCGCCAGCCTGGGCGACTGGACCTTTGATGAACGGGTAGCCGAAGTCTTCCCGGATATGATCCAGCGCTCTGTTCCCGGTTATTCCAATATCATCTCCATGATCGGCATGCTGGCGGAGCGTTTTGTTCAACCCGGCACGCAGGTCTATGACCTGGGCTGTTCGCTGGGAGCGGCAACGCTGTCCATTCGTCGTAACGTTCATCACGAAGGCTGCAAGATTGTGGCTGTCGATAACTCACCGGCCATGGTTGAACGCTGCCGTCGCCACATTGACGCGTATAAAGCCCCTACGCCTGTGGAGGTGGTGGAAGGCGATATCCGCGATATCGACATCCAGAACGCCTCGATGGTGGTCCTGAACTTTACCCTTCAGTTCCTGGTGCCGGACGATCGTCAGCGGTTGCTGGATAAAATTTATCAGGGCCTGAACCCGGGCGGCGCGCTGGTGTTGTCTGAGAAATTCAGCTTTGAAGACGCCAGCGTGGGCGAACTGCTGTTCAACATGCACCATGATTTCAAGCGTGCAAACGGCTACAGCGAGCTGGAGATCAGCCAGAAGCGCAGCATGCTTGAAAACGTCATGCTGACGGATTCCGTTGAAACACACAAAGCGCGCCTGCGCAAAGCCGGATTTGAACACAGCGAACTGTGGTTCCAGTGCTTTAACTTTGGTTCTCTGGTGGCGCTGAAAGCCGGAGACGCAGCATGATCGAGTTCGGTAATTTCTATCAGCTGATTGCCAAAAACCACCTATCCCACTGGCTGGAAACCCTGCCTGCGCAAATTGCCACCTGGCAGCGAGATCAGCAGCATGGTCTGTTGAAGCAGTGGTCCAACGCCGTGGAGTTTCTGCCTGAACTGACGCCTCATCGTCTGGATTTACTGCACAGCGTGACGGCGGAGAGCGAAGAGCCGCTCCCGGCCGGGCAGATCAACCGCATCGAAACGCTGATGCGTAACCTGATGCCGTGGCGCAAAGGGCCGTTCTCGCTGTACGGCGTGAACATCAATACCGAATGGCGCTCAGACTGGAAGTGGGATCGCGTTCTGCCGCATTTATCCGACCTGACCGGGCGCACCATTCTGGACGTGGGCTGCGGTAGCGGCTATCACATGTGGCGCATGATCGGCGCAGGCGCGCATCTGGCCGTCGGTATCGATCCGATGCAGCTGTTCCTGTGCCAGTTTGAAGCGGTGCGAAAGCTGCTGGGTAACGACCAGCGCGCGCACCTGCTGCCGCTGGGTATCGAGCAACTCCCTGCCCTGAAAGCGTTTGATACCGTGTTCTCGATGGGCGTGCTGTACCACCGTCGTTCCCCGCTGGAGCATCTCTGGCAACTGAAAGATCAGCTGGTCAGCGGCGGTGAGCTGGTGCTGGAAACGCTGGTCATCGAAGGGGATGAACATGCCGTTCTGGTGCCAGGCGATCGCTATGCGCAGATGCGCAACGTTTACTTCATCCCTTCCGCGCTGGCGCTGAAGAACTGGCTGGAGAAATGTGGGTTTGTCGATGTACGCATCGCCGATGTGTGCGTGACGTCGGTTGAGGAACAGCGTCGCACCGACTGGATGATCACCGAATCGCTGGAGCAGTTCCTCGACCCGGACGATCACAGTAAAACCATCGAAGGCTATCCGGCCCCGATGCGTGCGGTGCTGATTGCAACGAAGCCGTAGTATTTATCCCCTCACCCCGGCCCTCTCCCCAAAGGGGCGAGGGTGAAAAGACCGCACCGTGCAGTCCCCTCTCCCCTGTGGGGAGAGGGTTAGGGTGAGGGGCAAGAATAAAAAAAGGCCCCTGTTGAAATTGCAGGGGCCTGGTACAAGCAAGCATCATATTGGGCGACATGATGCGCGGTAAAAATCGGTACGTTGCTACACGTGATGACGTTCAATCAGCGATTTCATTTCCGCAACCGACTCTCCATCCACACCGTAGCGCGAGTACTCATCCGCTTCAGCATCCGTCGACATTGACAACCCTGTATTGCGATAACGCATGGGTGAAAGTATCCATTTACCCGCCGAGCTGTGTAGCTCTTCCACCCCTGCGTTTAAAAACAGTTCCAGATTGCTGGCGCGTACTCCTGCGCCCGCCATGATTATTGGAACACCGGAATGTACTTTTAGTTCCGTAATTAATTTCAGTCCTTTTTCAGCCGAGGGCTGCTGGCCCGACGTCAGAACGCGCGCCACGCCCAGTTCTGCCAGCGTATCAAAGGCTTGTATCGGATCCTGACACATATCGAACGCACGATGAAAAGTGACCGCCATACCCTGGGCTGCGCGCATGACCTGGCGCATACGCGAAAGATCGATGTTTCCGTCTTCGTCCAGCACACCGATCACCAGCCCCGGAAAACCGGAATCACGGACGAGGGCGATATCCTCAAGCATGGCACTGAACTCACCCGCCGTATAACAAAAATCACCGCCGCGCGGGCGAATAATCGGGTGCACCGGAATAGTGATGGCCTGACGGGCTGATTTCAGCACGCCAAAGGACGGGGTTAATCCCCCTTCTTTCGGTGCCGCGCAAAGCTCGATGCGATCGGCCCCCTGCCGTTGCGCAGTGACGGCACACTCCACGCTGTAACAACAAATTTCCAGCAGCGCCATGTCATCCTCCTTAAATTTCACTCAACGTACCATCATGGCACGTTGCTCGATTCGTGTCTGGATCGACGCTCACAGTGCTTACGCTTCGCTGGCGACGATCTGCTCAATAGTCCAGGGATGGAATTTCACCGTCACGTTGCCGTCCGTTACGGCAAGCGTAGGGTTCGGTAAGCGTTCGCGCTCACCTTTTGGCGAGCTGGTTTTGACGAAAATACCCGGCTGGCTTAACCCCTCGTCGGAAAGCAGCGCCAGCGCACGGGCGTTCAGCGTCTCGGGCTCCCCAGGCAGAACAATTTCGATATGCTCCCAGCCTTCGTGCGGATAACGCTTCTCTCCTGGCCAGGGCAGTTCCACAACGGTGAATTGCCAGTGCGCCACCGTAACCGGCGCGTGAAGTTTGAACAGGCAAATCGGGCGACCGTTAATGATATTCTCTGACAGCAGTTCACCGCACTGTTCAAAGCCACGCCGCCAGCGTTCTGCGGTGGCATTCTGGTGGCAGCGCAAAGAGATGTGATCGGCCTCAAGCGGCGCGATATCCAGCCCGAGACGGGTGGCAAGTTCTGTGAACGCCTGGGTGAAGCGCGGTAAATCTGCGGAAATATCATGCAGTTCGTCAATGGTGTGCCAGTTCGCCATAGGTCAGTCTCGTTTCGTGTCGCAAAGCCGCTAATTTACTCTGTTGCCCTCTGTCGACCAACCGCATAATCACGGTTTTTTCGACTGCATGATTATGCATACCGTCTTCGCCTGGATTCTGAGCAATCTTCGCCCCCCGCAGGGCTGACGCCCGAGGCCATTTGCAGTATACTCCCGCCCTAAATTCTTAAACTGGCGTGGGTGTTTTTTACCCGCATCAAAAACGTAAGGTATCCAGGTGAATATTCAGGCTCTTCTCTCAGAAAAAGTCAGTCAGGCACTGATTGCCGCAGGTGCGCCTGCGGATTGCGAACCACAGGTTCGTCAGTCAGCGAAAGTACAGTTTGGCGACTATCAGGCTAATGGCGTGATGGCAGTGGCTAAAAAACTGGGCATGCCGCCGCGACAGCTCGCTGAGCAGGTACTGACGCATCTGGATCTCAACGGCATCGCCAGCAAAACCGAAATCGCCGGTCCGGGCTTTATCAACATTTTCCTTGAGCCTGCGTTCCTGGCAAGCCACGTTGACGCGGCGCTGAAATCTGACCGTCTTGGCGTGGCTCAGCCAGAAGCGCAGACCGTGGTGGTTGACTACTCCGCGCCAAACGTGGCGAAGGAGATGCACGTCGGTCACCTGCGCTCCACCATTATCGGTGATGCGGCCGTGCGTACCCTGGAGTTCCTCGGTCACAAGGTGATCCGCGCTAACCACGTAGGCGACTGGGGCACGCAGTTCGGTATGCTGATCGCATATCTGGAAAAACAGCAGCAGGAAAACGCAGGCGAAATGGCGCTGGCAGACCTGGAAGGTTTCTACCGTGAAGCCAAAAAACACTACGACGAAGACGAAGCCTTTGCCGAGCGCGCGCGCAGCTACGTGGTGAAACTTCAAGGCGGCGATCCGTACTTCCTCGAGATGTGGCGCAAGCTGGTGGACATCACCATGTCCCAGAACCAGCTTACCTATAACCGTCTGAACGTGACCCTGACCCGCGACGACGTAATGGGTGAAAGCCTGTATAACCCGATGCTGCCGGGCATTGTGGCGGACCTGAAAGCCAAAAACCTGGCGGTGGAAAGCGAAGGCGCAACGGTAGTATTCCTTGATGAGTATAAAAACAAGGAAGGCGAACCGATGGGCGTGATCGTCCAGAAAAAGGATGGCGGCTACCTCTACACCACCACCGATATCGCCTGTGCGAAATACCGTTACGAAACCCTGCATGCGGACCGCGTGCTGTATTACATCGACTCCCGTCAGCACCAGCACCTGATGCAGGCGTGGACTATCGTGCGTAAAGCGGGTTATGTGCCGGATTCCGTGCCGCTGGAACACCACATGTTCGGCATGATGCTGGGTAAAGACGGTAAGCCGTTCAAAACCCGTGCGGGCGGCACCGTGAAGCTCTCCGATCTGCTGGATGAAGCGCTGGAGCGCGCCCGTCGCCTGGTGGCCGAGAAGAACCCGGACATGCCTGCTGACGAGCTGGAGAAACTGGCTAACGCGGTTGGGATCGGTGCGGTAAAATACGCGGATCTCTCCAAGAACCGTACCACCGACTATATCTTCGACTGGGACAACATGCTGGCGTTTGAAGGCAACACGGCGCCATACATGCAGTACGCTTACACCCGCGTACTCTCCGTCTTCCGTAAAGCCAGTATTGACGAAAGCGTGCTGGCGAACGCCACGGTGACCCTTACCGAAGACCGTGAAGCACAGCTGGCTGCCCGCCTGCTTCAGTTCGAAGAGACGCTCTCTGTGGTCGCGCGCGACGGTACGCCGCACGTTATGTGTGCTTACCTTTACGATCTGGCCGGTCTGTTCTCTGGCTTCTACGAACACTGCCCTATCCTGACCGCCGAGAGCGAAGCGGTGCGTAACAGCCGCCTGAAGCTGGCGCAGCTGACGGCGAAGACCCTGAAACTGGGTCTGGATACCCTGGGTATCGAAACCATAGAACGTATGTAAAAAAGAAACCCGGCGGTTGCCGGGTTTTTTTATAAATGAACGCCATCAGTCGTGAACGAGTACCTGGAAGGTATCTAATTCATACTCTCTGCCGTTATAGCCGATGCAGCAACCTCTGCTGAGGTGACTTCCAGCTTTACCCACAAAGAGACCGTTATCGAATTTTGCGCGGGCAACGTAGAGCTTAGTGCCATTGGCTTCATGTCCCGCCTCAACCATATTCGGTGGGAAATGTTTATCCTTAACGTCTACCCATTTTAAAGCGCCCACGTAAACTTCAAATTCATTACAAAAGTGCTCTCTTCCTCCCCATGGGACCCATGCCGTATTGCCGAACACCCATTTCCCCGGATGAATCCCACCATTCACTTTTGCGCGAATAATAAACAATGGAGATGGTCCTTTGATACCAGGAACACCTATTTCATAACCTGCTACAGGCGCGTCTAATGGGATAAACTCATCCCTTTTCGCTGATTTCCACATAATGATGTCCTTTTCAGTCTAAATAATCATCCGTAGTTAAAATCATTAAAACTCAGAAATTGAATGAATGGCAAAGTCATTATTCAGGCTTTGAAAAATAATCACCTTAACCAGTGATTTTTCCGGGCCTTCCGCATGGATAAAACGGCGAAGCGCAATAAAGGTATGGAACTGGCCAGCCACAAGCTGGCTTCCGACATACAGTAGTGGGAAATAACCCGCACCATCAATATCCTTGAAAACCGTGTCGAACATATTGATATGTTCATCAGACATTTTATCGGCATGCATATTTACAGCAGGGTTAACGATAATACCGCCCATTGTATTTTCCATTGCATCACTCCTTGTATGAATATTAGAAGAATCTTAACGCAGATAAAAAATAGGATAAATACGGATTGTGTTTTGTGAAGAAAATCACGATTTAATACTAAGCGTATTGTATTTCCAGCCTAGTATTCACTCCATCAATATATAACACGCCTGATATTGATGGCGTAAGGTATTTTCCCGGTGCCATCATAAAAAAAGCCTCTTCTAAAAGAGGCTTTGCAGTAATGAGATTATTATTCAGGTATTAAAAATATTTTCGTAAATATTCCGTCAGGCACAAAATCGCCATTGCCTGTCCATACGGCATCGAGGTCAGCGGTATCTGGCGGTAAAACGCCAGATCGCTGCCCATCCCCGTCCCGAAGGACGTTTGCAGCAGTTCCCCTTCCGGCGAGATGTTTTGCACGATACCGCGGATCGCTTTCTCCGCCACCTCTGCATACTCTGCGCCGACATACCGCTTGCGCACGGCTTTCAGAATGCCGTAGGCAAACCCTGCCGTGGCCGACGCCTCCAGATAAGAATCAGGATCGTCCAGCAGCGTATGCCACAATCCACTCTCATCCTGACATTTTGCCAGTGCGGCGATCTGCGCATTTAGCACCTGCACCAGATAGCGACGAACGGCGTTGTTTTCTGGCAGATCCACCAGTTCGAGGAAATCCGGGATCACGATGGTCAACCAGCTGTTGCCGCGCGCCCAGCGGGCCCGGGCAAAGTTGTGATTGCCGTCGTAATTCCAGCCGTGGAACCACAGCCCCGTCTCACGATCCATCAGGTTCTGTACGTGGAGCAGGAACTGATAGATCGCCTCCTCGACGTACTCCGGCTTATTAAGCAGCTTGCCGATTTTCGCCAGCGGCAGCACCGTCATCATCAGCGTGTCATCCCACATCTGCTGATGGTTCTCTTCCGCCAGTGTGATGTGCTGCATGCCGCCATGTTCGGTGCGCGGCATCTCATTCATCGCCCATTCCGCCCAGCTTTCCAGCCACGGCAGCCAGGCCGGGTTCTTGGTCTCTTCGTAGCGATACGCCAGCGTCAGGAACGGCGACATGGTATTCACGTTTTTGGTGGTTGCGCCTTCTGCGAAACGGTCATTAAACCAGCTGTCGATAATCTCGCGCATGCCTGCGTCACCGGTCTGGCAGTAATACTGCCAGATACCGTACAAACCAACGCCGTGCGTCCATTCCCATCCGGCCCAGCCTTTGGTGTCGATTACGCGCCCGTCGTCCAGCCGCAGCAAAAACTCACCCGTTTTGTCGTGGATATTGACCAGATTATGCGTCACCTTTTGAATCAGCGATTTCAGTTCATCCCTGGCGATAAAGCGCTCAGGCTGACGCAGTAACGGGCTATGTTTGACAGGCCAAACTTTCATCATCTTAACCTCTGTTGTATGTCGAATTCAGTACCGCACGATCCTTCAGCGAAGGGGCCGCCGGCTTGTTGCGATTCAGGTAACCGATATTGTTGTTGCCCCACAGGGATTCATACGGCATACCGGCCAGCATCTCCACGGTGGCGCGGGCCTGCGGGGTCGCCGCCTCCGGCATCGCAAGGCCGGACTCGCGCATTTTCGCGGTCTCTTCACGCAGGGTGCTGTGGGTCTGCAAATTGAGTTTGAAGCGCAGGGAGACCAGGAAGCCGCAGAACAGTACCAGAATGGTGCCGACGCTCAGGATCATCAGGATAGTGTGGCTCACTTCCGCAGGCTGCACTTTTTGACCGCTGACAAAGCCAGACATCTGCATCACGATCCCCACCAGCATTACCGCACCGGCCTGGGACGCTTTACGGGTCAGCGTCATGATGCCCGCGAAGATCCCTTCGCGACGCTGACCGGTGATCACTTCGTCCACGTCAGCAATGTAGGTGTAGGTATTCCACGGTACGTAGTTGATACCCCCGCGGCCAAGACCGGCAACCGCAGAGATCAGCAGCAGCAGAGCGTAAACGTCGCTCAGGCCCGCGTAATAAAGCACCGCGTAAGAGAGCGAGGCCAGGCCAAACAGCACGACCACCATGCGGTAAGACGGCGCAGGTCCGAAGCGAATGCACAGCGGGATCATGCCAATCACGGCGAGGAACTGGAAGATGGCCATCGTGCCCAGCAGGTTGGACGCCATGGATGCTTCCTGCATCAGCACAAACACCACGTAATAGGTGAATACGGCGTTGAACACATCCTGGGCAATATAGCCACCGAGATACATGCCCAGATGCTGGCGGAAAATCTTGATACGCAGCGTCGAACTTAATTCGACAAAAAGACGGTTCAGGCTCTGTCCCAGGGTCAGCTTTTTCTTCTCTTCTTCAGCGCGCAGGGCTGCTTCAGACCACTCTTCCCGCGGACGCTCCCAGGTGAAGAACCAGACGAAAGTAAGCATCAGCGCGCAAAGTACGGAGAAGACCAGGCTTGCATAGAAGAAGGAGATCGCGTTGTCTTTGCCGAAATGCGTGAGCAGGATCCCCGGCAGAAAGGAGGCCAGAATGGCGGACATCTGGGCCATGGAGATACGCGCCCCGGAGAATTTGGTTTTTTGTTTGAAATCGTCAGTCATTTCCGGCACCAGCGTTTCATACGGCACCAGAATCATGGTGTAAACAATATCAAAGATCAGATACGTCAGCAGGTAATACCAGAAACTCATGTCCCCTACCCACATCAGCGAGTAGCTGAAAACGCAGGGAATACCGAGCAGGATGAAGAACTTACGCCGGCCAAAACGTTTACCCAGCCAGGTGGTACCAAAATTATCGGTTAAAAAGCCCATTAACGGACTGACAACCGCATCCAGCACCCTTGCGGCGGCGAAGATAAAGGTTGCTTCAATCGGTGTGAGTCCACAGAAGGTCGTATAAAAATACAAAAGCCAGGCGGCCGTCAGGGCGGTAGTCCCCGCTCCGAGGAAGTCCCCTGAACCGTAAGCAAGATAATTTGCGAGTCCAATTTTACGTGTTTTCATTGCCGTCAACCCTAATCAGTTTTGGGAGACTCCCTGTAAGCAAACCTCGTCCGGGAGTTTTTACACGGCTACAGTAAAAGTATCGACCTGGTGAAACCTTTCTGTTTCTGCCATCACAGGGTGGTGAATGGCAAAAATGCAAAGAGTGTCAATACGCGTGTCACTGATTTATAAAACAGCGTTTCTTTTGTATCAAAAGGGAAGGTCAATTTTGCGAGCCAGCCTTCAGAAATGCCTGAAGACTGGCGAAAAGGCGGGCAGTTAGCGGTAGTTGACGAGCACCTCGTTGCGCTGAACCTTCAGCGCCGGGATCAGGCGTCCGCCGCCTGGCACTTCCCAGATAAAGCGTAAAGGTTCCTGAGCAGACACCCCGTTGAAGGCCTGGGTGATGCCACTTTGGCCCTCGATTTCCGCGCAGCGGGTCAGCGAGCACAGCCGCACCCGCAACCCGGCCGGTGTGGGTCCCGTCAGGGTGTAATTCCAGGCCACCAGCGTCATCTGCCCGGAGACGGTCTCAGAGGCTGACAGCGGACGGGAGGAGATCGACTCCCCCCGATGGTTGAGCGTTAAGCCGATACTGCTGGCCTGCCATGCCCCCTCGCCTGCGGCCTGCACCGCCAGCGGGAAAAATAAGATCCACAGCCACTTACGCATTATTTCCCTCCTATGGTCGCCGTCATGCGAATATTGCGGTTATCGGACAGCTCCATATTCGACAGCACCACCAGCTGGTTCAGGCTCCGGCGCAGGAAGCGCGACAGCAGCGGACGCAGCGCATGATTCACCAGCAGCACCGGCGGCGCGCCCAGCATCTCCTGACGCGCCAGCGCCTCCTGGGTTTGCGCCAGCAATCTGTCCGCCAGACCCGGCTCCAGCCCGCCACCGCCCTGTAGGGCCTGAAGCAGCAGACGTTCCAGCGGCGTGTCCAGGCCAATCACCTGCACTTCGCCGGTTCCCGGGAACCATTGCTGGGTTATGGCGCGCCCGAGCGCCACGCGCACCACAGCCGTCAGCTCATGTGGATCGCTCTGGAGCGGCGCATGCTCGGCCAGTGTTTCCAGAATGGTGCGCATATCGCGGATCGGCACCTTCTCATCAAGCAGATTTTGCAGCACTTTGTGCAGGGTGGTTAAGGTAAGCACGCCCGGCACCAAATCTTCGGTCAGCTTCGGCATCTCCTGCGTTACGCGGTCAAGCAGCTGCTGCGCCTCCTGACGTCCAAACAGTTCCGCGGAGAACTGGCCAATCAGATGGTTGAGGTGCGTCGCGACCACGGTACTGGCCTCAACAACCGTGTAACCCTGGATCTGCGCCTGCTCTTTCAGGGCGCTCTCAATCCAGATGGCCGCCAGACCAAAGGCCGGGTCGGTCGTCTGCTCACCCGGCAACGTGCCTGCGGCCGTGCCCGGGTTAATCGCCAGCCAGCGGCCAGGGTACGCATCACCGCTGCCGATTTCCACCCCTTTCATCAGGATGCGGTAGCGTGCGGGCGGGAGATCCATATTGTCCCGGATATGCACCACCGGCGGCAGGAAGCCCATGTCCTGGGCGAATTTTTTACGAATGCTGCGGATACGGCCAAGCAGTTCGCCATCCTGCTGGAAATCCACCATCGGGATCAGGCGGTACCCCACTTCCATCCCCAGCGAATCTTCGAGCTGAACGTCGTTCCAGGTGGCTTCCACCGCCTGGGTGTTCTCAGGCATTTTGACCGGCGCTGGCTCTGCTTTAGGCTGAGTTTCGCGGCCACGCATCCACCAGGCAAGGCCCAGCAGCGCGGCAGTGAACAGCAGGAATACCAGGTTTGGCATGCCCGGCACCATGCCGAGCAGGCCCAGTACCGCCGCGGAGAGCAGCATAACGCGCGGGTTGCTGAACAACTGCCCCACCATCTGCTCGCCTACATCCTGATCGGTGCTGACGCGGGTCACAATTACGCCCGCCGCGGTGGAGATCACCAGTGCCGGGATCTGCGCCACCAGACCATCACCAATGGTCAGCAGCGTATAGCTTTCCGCTGCGTGGCCCATGTCCATGCCGTGTTGCAGCACGCCGACGAGCAGGCCGCCGACGACGTTAATCACCATGATCAGAATGCCCGCGATGGCGTCACCGCGCACAAACTTACTCGCACCGTCCATGGAGCCGTAGAAATCTGCCTCCTGGGTCACTTCGGCACGGCGTTTTTTTGCTTCATCTTCCGCAATCAGCCCGGCATTCAGGTCGGCGTCGATTGCCATCTGCTTGCCCGGCATCCCGTCGAGCACGAAGCGCGCGCCCACTTCTGCGATACGCCCCGCCCCTTTAGTGATAACCATGAAGTTGATAATCACCAGAATGACGAACACCACGATACCGATGGCGAAGTTGCCGCCCACCAGGAAGTGACCGAAGGCTTCGACCACCTTTCCCGCCGCCGCCGCGCCGGTGTGCCCTTCCATCAGGATGATACGCGTGGAGGCAACGTTCAGCGCGAGGCGCAGCAGCGTGGTGAACAGCAGGATCGTTGGAAACGCGGCGAACTCCAGCGTGCGCTGGGTGAACATCGCCACCAGCAGCACCATGATGGACAACGCAATGTTGAAGGTGAAAAGCAGGTCGAGGATAAATGCCGGTAACGGCAGCACCATCATCGACAGAATTAGCAGGATCAGAATCGGTCCGGCAAGGATCTGCCATTGCGTCGATTTCAGGTTGCCGGGCAGGCGCAACATTGCCACCAGATTAGCCATCAGTGTCCTTCTCGTTCAAAAAATCCAGTGCTTCAGGCACCGGAAGGTTCTCAGGTTTTACAGGTCGTTGACCGCCCGCTAAACGCCAGCGTTTCAGTTGCCACACCCAGGCCAGCACCTCTGCGACAGCGGCGTAGAGCTGGCCCGGGATCTGTTGTCCAATTTCCGCGTGGCGATACAGCGCACGGGCTAATGGCGGTGCTTCAAGGATCGGTACGCGGTTTTCCGTCGCGATCTCACGAATGCGCAGCGCAATCAGCCCGGCCCCTTTCGCCACTACTTTGGGTGCGCTCATTTTGTTTTCGTCGTACTGAAGCGCTACGGAGTAGTGGGTCGGGTTAGTGACAATCACATCGGCTTTCGGCACATCTTCCATCATGCGACGACGCGCGGCAGCACGTTGCATCTGGCGGATACGGCCCTTGACGTGCGGGTCGCCTTCCATCTGTTTATATTCATCGCGAATATCCTGACGCGACATTCGCAGCTTCTTGATATGGGAAAAGATCTGGAAGATAACGTCGAACGCCACCATCGGAATAATGCTGAGAACCACCAGCAGCGAGCCTAATCCGACCAGGTTCAGGGCATTCTTCATCGCCGTCATGGGGGATTCACTGATCAGACGCATCATCTCCGGCCAGTGGTGCCACAGAAAAAACCCGGCAGCACTGCCCATAAGAAGCGATTTCAGGATCGCTTTAAGAAGCTCAGCCCCGGTTTGAGCTGAAAACATTTTCGCAATACCGGGTAGCGGGTTGAGCTTGGAGAATTTCGGTTGCAGCGATTTACCGCTGAACACCAGGCCACCGAGCATGACCGGCGAAACAAGAGCCACGATGACCACCCCGGCAATCAACGGCAGCAGAGCGATCATGGCGCTTTTAACCAGGTTGATGATCTGAATGAGGATCAGATTGGGGTCATTGACCATGCTGTGATCAAAACGTAAGCCAGCAGAGAGCATTCCCGCCAGTCTGCGGGCAAGCATCTCCCCGCCCCACCAGATTATGCAGACGCCCACCACCAGGATCAGCAGGGAGGTCAGCTCTCGGGATCGGGGGATCTGCCCATCCTCACGGGCTTTTTCAAGTCGGTGGGGTGTGGGGGCTTCTGTTTTGTCGTCGTTCTCTTCTGCCACTGTGCCTGCTCGCAGCCCATTAATTCACGGGTATCATGCCAGCGCAGAGAAAATCCAATGGCGGGAAAAGCCCGTTTATTCGGGCTCTTTTCGCTGTTTTTGTTCTGAACAACCACAGGCCGCGTTCACAGCCTGAGGCAGAAGGGCAATCAGAAACCAAGACTGTCCAGCAGATCGTCCACCTGATCCTGGCTTGCCACCACGCCCGCTTTACTGGTGTCAAGCTGTGGACCATTGAGCAGGCTTTCGTTCTCGCGTTTCGGACGGGCAGCCGGTTCCGGAATATTTTCCAGCAGCACCATCAACAGCTGACGTTCAATCTCCTGAATCACATCCATCATGCGCTTGATCACCTGGCCGGTGAGGTCCTGGAAATCCTGCGCCATCATGATGTCCAGCAGTTGCGCATTGGTGAAGCTGGTGTGTCCTGGCACATCGCCCAGGAACTGACGGGTGTCCGTTACCAGTTCGCGGGCATCCGCCAGCTCAATGGGGTTCTCAAACCACTCATCCCAGCGTTGGGTCAGCGCTTTCGCCCCCTTCTCCATCGCATCCTGGTGCGGCTGTGACGCCTCAACGCTGTTCAGCGCTCGCTCGGCCGCCTGCGCGGTCATCTGCACCACGTAGTCCAGACGGTCGCGCGCGTCGGGGATGGCTTCCGCCGCTTCGGCGATAGCCTGGTCCAGCCCCAGCTCACGGAGGCTGTCGCGCAGCATGCGGGTCAGGCTACCAATACGGGCAATAATGTCGCTCGGCGAATGTTCTTCAACGGGTTTCATAGCAGGTTGCAACATTTCCATCACCTCACATGCCGAGTTTCTCGAAGATCTTCCCGAGCTTCTCTTCCAGAGTCGCCGCGGTGAATGGCTTCACCACGTAGCCGCTTGCGCCCGCCTGTGCAGCGGCAATAATGTTCTCTTTCTTCGCTTCTGCGGTCACCATCAGCACCGGCAGAGAGGCCATGCCTGCATCCGCGCGGATGGTTTTCAGCAGTTCGAGACCGTCCATGTTCGGCATGTTCCAGTCGGAAATCACAAAACCAAACCCGCCAGCCTGGAGTTTGTTCAGCGCATCCACCCCGTCTTCTGCTTCTTCAACGTTGTTGAAGCCTAGCTCTTTTAGCAGGTTGCGCACAATGCGACGCATGGTGGAAAAGTCATCCACAACCAAAAACTTAAGCTCTTTATCCGCCATAAAATAATACTCCTGAGTCAAATACGTATTGCCTGTCCGGCACTGATTTTCGCCAGCATCTGCTGGCTTACCTGGCTAAGATCGACCACTTCGCTTACGCCACCCATATTGATGGCCTCGCGCGGCATGCCGAACACCACACAACTTGCTTCATTCTGCGCAATCGTCCAGGCGCCAGCCTGGTGCATCGCGAGCATTCCGGCGGCGCCGTCGTTGCCCATCCCCGTCAGGATCACCCCCACGGCGTTGCGCCCCGCATGTTTCGCCACCGAATGAAACAGCACATCCACCGACGGACGGTGCCGGTTAACCGGCGGCCCGTCATGAATTTTGATTTGATAGTTCGCCCCGCTGCGCGCCAGCTCCATATGTTTGTCACCCGGGGCGATATACGCGTGACCTGGCAGCACGCGCTCGCCGTCTTCCGCCTCTTTCACGCTGATCTGGCACAGCTTATTCAGGCGCTCCGCGAATGAGCGGGTAAAGCCCGGCGGCATATGTTGCGTAATCAGGATACCCGGGCTTGAGAGCGGCAATGGCTGGAGTACATGGCGAATTGCCTCTGTTCCTCCGGTTGAGGCCCCAATGACCAGCAGTTTTTCCGAGCTGAGTAACGGTCCGGCCTTCAGGGTTGCCGGCGCGGCCATCGGCTTGTGGGCCGCCAGTTTTGCACGCGACGCGGTACGGATTTTCTCGGCGATCATCTCGCTGTACGCCAGCATCCCCTCGCGAATGCCGAGCTGCGGCTTGGTGACAAAATCCACCGCCCCCAGCTCCAGCGCGCGCAGGGTGATTTCTGAACCTTTACCGGTCAGAGATGACACCATCACCACCGGCATCGGGCGCAGGCGCATTAATTTTTCCAGGAAATCGATGCCATCCATGCGTGGCATTTCGACATCCAGCGTCAGCACGTCGGGGTTATATTTTTTGATTAAATCCCGCGCGACCAGCGGATCGGGCGCTGTTGCCACCATCTCCATATCGCTGTGGCTATTGATGATTTCGGTCATGATCTGACGCATCAGCGCCGAATCATCGACAGACAATACCCTGATTTTACTCATGCTTTTTCCTTACTCAGCGCATAAACCGTTTGCCCACGCAGGCTAAACTCACGCACGAGGTTGCTGAAGTTTTCCGAGTGCCCGGCAAACAGTAAACCGTCAGGCTTGAGCAACGGAACAAAGCGACGCAGAATGTCCTGTTGCGTCGTTTTATCAAAATAGATCATCACGTTACGGCAAAAAATGGCGTCGAATGGCCCCGGCACGTTGTACTGCTTATCCAGTAAATTTACGGGAGCAAATTCCACGCAGTTCGCCAGCTCCTGGCGTACGCGCACCAGTCCTTCATGCGGGCCGGTACCGCGCATGAAGTAACGCTGTAGCTGCTGAGGAGACAGCGTTTTTAGTTCATCCTGGCGATAAACGCCGTTACGGGCTTTTTCCAGCACTTCGGTGTCGATGTCGCTGGCGTACACTTTCCAGCGGCCCGGCGCCATTCCCAGGGTGTCTGCAAGGGTGATGGCCAGCGAGTACGGCTCTTCCCCGGTAGAGGCTGCCGCGCTCCAGACGCGATACTCTCCGCTACGGCGACGGGCGTGTTCCGCCAGCACCGGGAAGTGATGCGCCTCGCGGAAAAACGCGGTCAGGTTGGTGGTTAATGAGTTGATAAATGCCTGCCATTCGGCGCTGTTCTGGTTCGCTTCGAGCATGCTCAGATAGCGGCCAAAATCATCCAGCCCCAGCGTGCGCAAGCGCCGCACCAGCCGGTTGTAGACCATGTCTCGCTTATGGTCCGCAAGCACGATCCCCGCACGCTGGTAGATTAACTGACATATCCGACGAAAATGCGCGTCGGACAGCGCGAGGCGCTGTGTCATCTGCAACAATAATGACGTTTGCCCTGAGGGCATGGGTGATGTCATAGCGCCTTCTCAATCACATTCAGGATACAACGGGCACGGCCTGTGACCGTCCGACTTCTGTTACTGCTTCAACGTGCTCTTTCACATTAAATACGGCGACCAACCCGGTAAGGTGATCCGCCTGGTTTGCCAGCTGATCGGTAGCCGCCGCCGCCTCTTCCACCAGTGAGGCGTTCTGCTGCGTAACCTGATCCATCTGTGTAACGGCCTGCGCCACCTGCTCAATACCACGGCGTTGTTCATCAGACGCCGAGGCAATCTCGCCCATAATGTCGTTAACCCGCGTCACGGAGGTGACAATCTCGTGCATGGTCTGCGCGGCGGTATCCACCAGCGCGGAGCCCCGCTGAACGCGGGAGACCGACTCTTCTATCAGCCCTTTGATCTCTTTCGCCGCGTTGGCGCTGCGACTGGCGAGGTTTCGGACTTCACCGGCAACCACCGCGAACCCGCGCCCCTGCTCTCCGGCACGCGCCGCTTCAACGGCCGCGTTCAGCGCCAGAATATTGGTCTGGAACGCGATACCGTCGATGACGCTGATAATGTCGCCAATTTTCTGCGAGCTGGCGGCAATCTGCTGCATCGTGCTGGCGACGTGAGAAGCCTGGTCGCCCCCACGTTTCGCCGTCATCGCCGCCTGTTTTGACAAGTCGGACGCCTGACGCGCGTTATCGGCGTTCTGGCTTACCGTCGCGGTCAGTTGCTCCATGCTGGCCGCCGTCTGCGCCAGCGATGCCGCCTGCTGTTCGGTGCGGGATGAGAGGTCGTTATTGCCTGCCGCAATCTCGGAGATCCCGGTATGCATGGCGTAACTGCCCTGACGAACGTTGCTTACCGTTTCCCGCAGCGAACTCTGCATCGCCTTCAGGCTGGCGAAAATCGCTGATATTTCATTCCTGCCATACACGGCCACCGGACGCGCCAGGTCGCCCTTCGCCATACTGTCGAAGTGGCTGCTGACGATCGCCAGCGGCTGGACGATCATTTTGCGCGACCACCACAGCGAGCCGCCGGTCAGCAGGGCGGCCAGGATCACCATGGTCAGGAAAATCACCCCTGACATGCGGTAGCTGGTACGGCTGTCCGCACCGGCACGCGCCACAAACTGGTTAATATCCTGCTGCCATGCGTTAAAGCTGTCGTCAAATGCCGCCTGAGACGCCTGCACCGGCGCTGTCAGGAAGTCAGAAAGCTGGTTGTTTTCCAGCCACGTCGCCTGATGGTCGAGATCGCCGTACCACACATCAAAGGTCTTTTTCATGGCGACTTTCAGCGTTTTCTCTTTCTCACTCACCGCCTCCTGCGCCGTAAACGTCTTAAACTGCGCGTCGGCCTGCTTCAGGCTGCTGCGGGCCACGACCATCAGCGCCTTAATATCCTCCGGCGGATAGCTCAGCGCGGTTAACGTCCCTGCTTTGTTCAGCGCAGTGCTTGCCTGCAACAGCACGGCACGCGTTTGTGCCAGTGCGGAGCGCTGCTGATTACTCGTCTCAACTTCCTGCAAATTCTGATAGCCATCGCGAAACGCCCAGAAAGACAACCCGTTACTGCCAACCTGCAAAACCCCACACAGGATCAGAATCAAAAACAGTGTGGTCGAGATACGAATACGATTTAACATCCACGCTCCCATCAAGCGGCAAGCAGCCGCGGTTTAATTGTCAGTCAAAATGTTTCCCAGTTTTCATCTTGTCCGGTCACCGCTGCGCGCGTAGGTGTTGTCACGGGCGCCGGGGTTGCTTCGCTGTACGCTGACCGCGAGCTGACCGTATTTGTTGTTTTTGAAGTAAGACGGAACGCCGAGACGGCCATTTTCAGGCGGCTCGCCTGATCCTCAAGCGCAGCGGCCGCGGCAGCGGACTCCTGCACCAGGGCGGCGTTTTGCTGCGTCACACGATCCATTTCCGATACCGCCAGAGCGACCTGGTCAATACCACGACTCTGCTCATCCGATGCAGAGGCGATTTCACCCATGATGTCCGTCACGCGCGTCACGGCATTCACGATGTCATTCATGGTTTCACCCGCACTTTCCACCAGCACCGAGCCGGTATCCACGCGTGAAACAGAGTCTTCAATCAGGGCTTTGATCTCTTTCGCCGCATTGGCGCTGCGGCTGGCGAGGTTACGTACTTCGCCAGCGACCACGGCAAACCCACGTCCCTGCTCGCCCGCACGCGCCGCTTCAACGGCCGCGTTCAGCGCGAGAATGTTGGTCTGGAAGGCAATGCCGTCGATAACGCTGATGATATCGGCGATTTTCTTCGAGCTGTCGGCAATGTCATGCATGGTTTTCACCACGCCGTCGACCACCCGACCGCCGCGCTGGGCGGTGTCGGACGCGCTTTCTGCAAGCTGCGACGCCTGACGGGCGTTGTCGGCATTCTGCTTCACGGTCGCGGTGAGCTGCTCCATGCTGGCCGCCGTCTCTTCCAGAGCGGACGCCTGCTGTTCGGTACGGGACGAGAGATCGTTGTTGCCCATCGCGATTTCACTCGTGCCGGTATAGATGGCATCCGCCCCCTCGCGCACGTTGGCGACGGTATCAATCAGCGAACGCTGCATATGGTCGACGCTGGTCGCCAGCTCGGTGATCTCGTTGCGACCAGAAACGGTCAGCGTTTTCGTGAGATCGCCCCGGCCAATATCGCGGATATGGGCAATGACGCGGCCAAGCGGATTAAGAAGGACATGACGAATGCCGTACCACACGGCCACCAGCACGATGACAAGCGCGAGGGCGAGCACCGCCATCTGCCATTTCGCGAAACGGTAGTCGTTCTGGCTTTGCGTAAAGGCGGAGTGATAAAGCTCGCCGCTGGCTTTGGCGTACTCGCCGAGCGCCGCGCCGAGGGCGTTCTGCATGCCCTGGGTCGGCTGCGCGAAATAGGCGTCCATATTGCCCTTCTCCAGGAACTGCACCAGCTCCGTGAGGCCGGCGAAGTAGGCCAGATATTTTTCATCTATGTTCGCGCTCGCCTGCGCCATTGCGGGCTGAGGGGCGATTTTTTTGAAGGCCTCGTAATGTTTCGCCGCGTCTGCCAGCGTGGCGCGCGCATTCTTCAGCAGTTCCGTTTTTGCGCTGCTCTGCTGGTTGTTCGGATCCATCATCATGCGGGCAGACGAGCGGCTCAGATTGATACGCGTCTGCAACATCAGATCCCAGGTTGTGGTCAGTTCGCTTTGCTGCATCCGCAAATCGTTCGAGGCCGCGAAGCTGTCCTGGTTCTGTTTTAACGAGGAGAAAAAGAGGCCGCCAGAAATAAGCTGAAGAAGTGCGAAAATGACCAGCACCATCATAAGCATTGTGACAACGCGGATACGGTTCAACATACAACACCTTCTCATCGATTGATTAACGGTGTTATCGGCAGGGGCCACGGGAACTTTACATTTGCGAAAGGGAAAAGCGCGGGGTGTCAGAACGCGACGTCAACGATCAGCGTGTCGGTGTAGGTTCCGGCAGGCGGCGTGGCCTGGCTGGTCAGGACCTTAGCGCTGTAGTTATAGGTGCGTAAAAGCCCGTCGGTACTGACCTGGGATGAGCTGGCGCTGGCCCAGCGCTCGCTGCCACTGCCGCCCCAGCGGTTGCTGGTCGCCTCTTTATAGATGTCGTAACTCATAAAATTGCTGCCGCTAACCATACGACGAACGTTGTTCAGGGCGTTTGCTCCATTATTAATGCCTATGGTGTAGGTGCTGCCCTTGGTGCAGGTGACGGCGATCGACTGCGAAACGGTGGGAAAATTTTGCACCAGCGGCGCGCTGTTAAAATTCACGTCCGGCGTGGTCATCGTGCTGCAATCGTTGGTGACGGTCATGTTGAGGAGAATGGAGGTAGTTGCCGTGCCGGTTTGCGGGGTCAGGCATAGCCCGCCCGCGCCAACGGCGCACACGTTGTAGTTGATGCTGAACGTTAACAACACCTGGTACGGCCCGGCCGTGACGTTCTGCCCCGGCACAGTACGGAAATAAAGCGGAATGTTGTAGCGCCTTGACCCCAGCAGCCCGAGCAGGGTGTTGCCATTCCAGGTATAGGTTTTGCTGATTTGTACTTCACTGTTTCCGCCGCAGCCAGTGGCACCGCACAGGCGCGTGGGGATAACGTCCGCGATGGCCGCATTATCGGTACGTTTCATGGTGGCGCGGCTGTTGGCGGCTATCGACGCCGAGGTGTAGGTCAGCGTCACCGAGTCGTTGGTTAGCAGGTTGAGGACCGTATCGCAGGACACCACCAGCGTGCCGGTGGTTTGCACCTCCCCCGTACTGCTCAGGGCGAATGAGGTGACGCTGCCAAACGAGGCGTTCACCGTACTGACGGTGCAGGCCGCCCAGCCGCTGCCCGAGAACAGCAACAGTATGGCTATCAACAGGCGTTTCACGGTGCCTCCCGGCAGGTCAGCGGACCGTAGGTTTGCAGCTTATGCTCGGGATTTGCGCCCACGTTCAACGTTGCGATACAGCGTGTACCGTCCGGGGTGATGACCTCCAGAGGATTCACATCGTTGAGGTTTTCCAGCCAGGCGAGGCCGTCGTAGCCAACAACCGCGCTACTGCGGGACGCGCGTTTGACCTGGCTTCCCACCGGGATCGCATTGCCCTGCGTGTCATGCAGGATCACGCTGGCAACCCGCTCCTGCTCCATCGGGAAATCCACCAGATAACCGTTATGCCGACGAATCGCCACCCGACGCTCGGTCTCTTTCAGCCGGGTATCCGCAGGTAAGTTCAGGGTATCAATGCGGTAGCTTGCCGGGTAATAGGCGGAAACGCCGCTGACCAGCAGATAACCTTTATTATTGGTTTTACCAACCGGCTGGTTCTCGTAGCTGACGGGTACGTCCGGATGTCCGTCGGTGCTTATCACCACAAACGCATCGTTGATTTTGTTCGCCGCAAACAGCTCACCGTCCATCAGGACGACAGAGCCCATCGCCTCGCCCCACCAGGTCATCATCCCCTTCTCACCGTAGCCGCCGCCCTGAAGCTCAACATTGTTATTCCGCCAGCCGAGCGTGGCCTGTTGATAGTTACTCGACCGCGACTGGTTGGCCCAGGCCATGTTCCAGCTAAAGCCGCCGTCAGACGGCATCGAGTGGTTGTAGTTAATGCGTTGAGTGCTGCCTGCGTCAGGCGTGTTTTCAAAGGTAACGGCGGCGCTGTCACGTTCGCCCAGAGGGACCTGCAACGACAGCGCAACCGTCCAGTCGTCCCGCTGCTGGTCACGGCTGGCCGCCAGGTAAATACTGCTTGAGCGCCACAGATTTCGGCTCCAGGAGAGGTTGAGCAGCTCGGTTTTCCGGCTGTCAAAACTCTCCACGCCGATCCACGCCGCACCGATATTGCCGTAATCACCGAGGTTAAAGGTTAAGGAGTACTGGTCGGTATTGCGGCTCAGGCTGGCAACGGGGTTATCATATTCATCATAAACGGTGGGCTGATCGTACAGGGCGAGGTTGCCGAAGCCGCGGTCGCGTCGGGTATGCTGGGTCGCTACGCTAAACTCGCTGGTGCTGTACTGATAGCCCCAGTTCATCTGGCCCCCTTCGTCGCCGCGCATCCGGCTTTGGGTATAAGACGTATTCACCACGCCAAAACGCCCGAGCTTCAGCACCGTGCCCGCGCCGCCGAGCGCCAGCGACTCCGCCCCTTCCGCATGCCCCTCCAGCGTCAGCCAGTCGGTCACCCCGTAGCGATACGATCCGCTGCCCGCCGCCGGGCCATAGTCAAAATTCTCTATACCGTAGTTGCGCCGCAGGCTGCCCAGCGTCACGGCGCCGTCGCTTAACCCCTGCTTCAGCAGATCGCTGCTGACATAAAACGGCAGCGTGGTGCTCACCTGACGTCCCAGCGCGTCGGTGGTGACCAGTACCGCATCCCCTGCGCCGTTGATGTACGGCAGGTTAGTGAGGGTAAACGGCCCCGGCTGAAGGCGGGTGGAGCCGGAACGGTAGCCATTAATAAAGAGATCGACCGAGGTCGGGACGGCCGCCTCACCGGAAAACGCCGGCAGCGGCCAGGTCACCAGATCCGGACGCAGGGAGAAGTCGCGCCCGTAGCTGATCCCGCCCATCCGCACGCTGGTGCTCCAGCTCAGCGCATCGCTGATGACGTCCCCGACGGTCCAGGTGGTGGCATCCTCCTCGTTGGTGATCAGCAGGGTTGAGTCATAGCGCACGTATCCTTCCTGCTGCCCGCTGCTTCCGGCGAAATTCTGTCGGGCGTACCCAGTCGAAGAAAACGAATAGTCTTCGTTGAAATAGCGGAACTCATGCCACACCGACGCCTGGCCGCCCGTGTGCTCGGTATGGTTGGTATAAACGTCGTAGTTGAGCAGCGCGCCCCGGCCATAATGCGGCTTGCTTTGCGCGCTCTGACCGCTAAACGACGTGATCCGCGCCGCAACCCAGTCCCGGGGGACCGTCAGCATGAGCCGCTGGGCGCTGCTGTCATACTCTACGCGTACCGATGAGAGCGTTGAAAGGTTCACCTCTCCGGCAGGCACATGCTCCTGCGGCAGTCCGGCGCGAAGCAAATCCGCTCCTGAAATAAACCAGGCGCCCTCGCGCTGCGTCACCGGCACCACCAGACCCGTGTCATAGTGGTTCAGCACCAGGGCGAGCTGGAATACAGCTTCGCCGTTCATCGTCCGCGCGTCCGGCGGCGGCGGTAAACTGTCGTCGCCGGTTTCAGTTGACGGGCGTCGATTGCCATTGCGTATCCCTGGCATTAATTTGCGCGCTCATCCGATTCGGCTGATAAATCCCTGCCGGAAGCGGCCAGCTTCGGGTGCTGCCTGGCAGCACATAACCCAGCAGCCCCTCGGCAACCGTGCGTTTTTGCCCGCCCTGCTCAACCGCAACCTGGCTGAGCCTGACGTGAACGTTCCCCTGATTGCGGACCTCAAGCGCGGGTTTCCCCTCCTCCTGAATGACCCGCCAGTTGAGCTGATGAGTGTTCGCCAGCGCGTGATGCTCTCCCTCGTTGAGGGTGGGGATCCCCTGTCCATAAACAAATAAGGGAATGGAATAGCGCATTTGCAGTTTGAGGCCCATAGACGGTTCCGCTTTGGCATCCGGCTGGGGAATCTCATCCACAATGATGCGGTAGGCTTGCTCGACGCCGGACGGGATCGTCCCCTGCTTAATCAGGCGAATAAGCTGTTTACTGCCCTTAGCGATAGTCACGATCGGCGGGCTGGCGACCACATCCTGCTGGGCGGTGTAACGCTCATATCCGCCCTCCTGTTTCCAGCGCACAATGCGTATCTGCATTGTCGTGGCGCTGTTGCCCTGATTCTGGATCCACAATTCAGTTGCTCTGGCGTCTGCCGAAAGCCACGGATCGATAGGCCAAAGAAGAATGGTTGCGGCTGCTTGCGCCTTAACCGCTGTAAGGGCCGTTATCCCCAACAGACTCAACAGGCCTGACCGCCTGAAAAATGGCTTCATCAATGCTCTCCCTTTCCTACCATGACAAGGTCACGGTGAGTTGATCTGAATACGTTCCTGACGGGCTAAACCCGGTCAAAAGCGCGACGCCAAAAAGAGGCAGCGCGATGTTATTGCTGTTGGTATAGGTAATCGGTATTGCCTGGTTAACCCCAATTTCACTGTTTGCGGCCAAAGAGCTGCTGCTGTAGAGCCGGTAACCGACCACCTCTGTCCCGCCTGAACGCGTCATCCGCCGCACAGAGCTATAATTCTGACCGCCATTAATGCTCATACTTAGCGCCACACCCGGTGTGCAGGCGATGGACAACGCGCCGTCGGCAACAAAGCTGGTGCTGACCGGTGCGCTCTCCACGCCGCTGCGGGTCCCGAAATTCAGCGTACCGAAACGCCCGCCGGTGCCGGTGCTCACCGAGCATCCAGGCACAACCGTCGCGCTCACCCTGAATGACTGAGACGTCACCGCCCCGGTGTCTGGGATCAACATCAGCCCGACCAACAGGGTTAAAAAAGGGTGCACGACGCCCTCTGCGCTGTCGCGCAGACATAACAATGCCTTCATGGCTGAATCAGTAGGTGACGCTGACGTTAATCGTGTCGGTATAGGTTCCCGGTACGACCGTTACGCTATTGCCGCCGCCCGTAATGCGTGCGTAGAGGGTGTAGCTATCCACCCCACCCGCAGTAGAGGCGACCGGCAACGCGGCATTGTTCGCAACCACGTTGTTGTAACCGCTATCGCTGAACAGGCTGTAGGCAACGCCCTGCGCCGCATTGGCGGTGTTGACCAGATAGCGGCCCGGCGTACCTGGGGTGCCGACAACGGTTCCGGGTGCGGTAGCGTTGGTGTTGCCGGTGATCGCCACCGTGTAACTGGCAGTGGTACATTGAATGGTAAAGGTGTTTCCTCCGCTGGCACCGGTTAACTGGGTTGTCAGGGTGGAGAATGTTGCAGGATGAGTGCCGAAATCGAGCGTCCCGAAGTTAATGCCGTTTTGCGTTGGCGAGCCGTTGATCAAGCAGCCGTTGGTCAGCGTCAACGTCGCGCCGATAGTGCCGCTACTGGTGACCGCGAGAGCCTGACCGACCGTTGCCGCCGTCAGCAGCGTGCCCGCGCAGATAAAAAGAAGTTTTCTTTTCATTTACCACCCTCCAGAAGAAATATAGGTTCGCTTGCCATATTTTATTCATACTGTTCAGTATGTTAGCCCCGCTTAAACATTCCCCGGCGCGGTTACTGAGAATTTAGTTTATGGTTAGCACTTCAACCACTTTCATCAAAAAGAGGGCAACCCCGCTCGAATTAACAGGTTATTAACAAACATTACAAAGGGTTAGCAAAAAAAAATGGGCATTGTTCTTGCTTAACTTGAGGATATATCGCCTGCAGTGTGATCTGAGTCACAATATATCGTCATGATAAAAACAACGAATTTCATAAAAATTAAAAACAAGTTGTAACTCACGCAGCTTTACTTCAATTTATGCCCCGAATATTTTCCTGCGCTTAAATAAAAATTTTGTATGCATTGACGCAGGAAACTCTTTTAGCGCATAGAGGATCTTTTTGTGGCAAGTGCAAACAAACTCACGCTCTTCATCGTGATTTTCATGCTGGCGGGCATTCTTTCCGGTGCGGCGATCCATGAGTATGCTTCGTCCGACGCGATACAGGCCTGGTCGGAGAACATCACCCTGCTGACCGATATTTTCCTGCGGCTGATCAAGATGGTGATAGCCCCGCTGGTGTTCAGCACCCTGACGGTGGGCATTATGAGGCTGGGTGAAACGTCTACGATTGGGCGCGTCGGGGGTAAAGCGATGGTGTGGTTTATCAGCTCATCCGTACTTTCCATTCTGGTGGGGCTGTTTATTGTTACCCTTGAACAACCCGGCAGCGGTCTGAACCTGAGCATTCCGACAGAGACGGTTGATACCGGCCTGGCCGTGAGCGGGATGTCGCTGAAAGCCTTTCTGTCACACACCATTCCAACCAGCATTGCCGGCGCGATGGCCAACAATGAGATCCTGCAAATTGTGGTCTTCTCGATGTTCTTCGGCATTGGCGGCGCGTCACTGGGCCAAAAATTCAACGCCCCGCTGGTCGCGGCGCTGGATGTGGTATCCCACATTATGCTGAAGGTGACGGGCTACGTGATGTACGTTGCGCCGCTGGCCATTTTCGCGGCGATTTCGTCCGTCATTGCCACCCAGGGGCTGGGCATTTTGCTGAACTATGCCTCGTTTATTGGCGGTTATTATGTGGCGATCCTCCTGACCTGTCTGGTATTGCTGGCCGTGGGTTACATGGTACTGAAGAAAGAGATTTTCCGTCTGGTGGCGATGCTGAAAGATCCGGTGCTGGTGGCGTTTACCACCAGCAGCTCTGAAGCGGCATACCCTAAAACGCTGGAGCAGTTAGCGCGCTTTGGTTGTTCACGGAATATCGCCTCTTTCGTCCTGCCGATCGGCTACTCGTTTAACCTGGTCGGCTCCATGGTGTACTGCTCGTTCGCCTCAATGTTTATTGCCCAGGCGTACAACATTCACCTGAGTTTTACCGAGGTGACGGTGCTGATGTTAACGCTGATGCTGGCCTCGAAGGGCATTGCGGGCGTACCGCGCTCGTCGCTGGTGGTGCTGGCGGCAACCATTCCGAGCTTTAATATTCCGGTGGCCGGGATCCTGCTGCTGATGGGGATTGATCATTTCCTGGATATGGGGAGATCGGCCATTAACGTGCTGGGGAACGGGATTGCGACGGCGATGCTGTCGCAGAATGAAGGGGCGCGGGAAGTTGAGGCTGAGCTGGTGGAGCAGGAGGCGTAAAGATACATAAGAGCCGGGTGGCGCTGACGCGTACCCGGCCTACGTGTTGGAGCCATTTGTAGGCCGGGTAAGGCGAAGCCGCCACCCGGCATTATTTTATGCCACGTGATTCGCCGCAATATCGAGCAGCGCCATCTCTTCGCTGTTCAGCAGCTTCTCAATATTCACCAGAATCAGCATACGCTCGCCGAGCGCACCCAGCCCCGTCAGGTATTCCGTCGACAGCGTGACCGCAAACTCCGGCGCAGGACGGATTTGATCGGCGGTCAGCGACAGCACATCTGACACGCCGTCCACCACAATCCCCACCACACGCTGCCCCAGATTCAGAACAATCACCACCGTGTTATCGTTGTACTCCACATCGCCCTGGCTGAACTTCACGCGCAGATCCACGATAGGCACAATCACACCGCGCAGGTTGGTCACACCCTTGATAAACGCTGGCGTGTTCGCGATGCGCGTTACCTGATCGTACCCGCGAATTTCCTGCACTTTCAGGATGTCGATACCGTACTCTTCATCACCTAAAGTGAAAACCAGGAATTCCTGCCCAGAGGGCTCGCCCGCCAGTTTCGTTACGTTACTCATACCGGTCATGTTATTACCTTTTACTTAATCAGGCGGCTGTGTTCGCCACACGTTGTTCACGATTTAATCCCTGAAGTGCCGATACATCGACGATCAGCGCGACGCTACCATCACCCAGGATGGTGGCAGCAGAGATCCCCGGCACTTTGCGGTAGTTACTTTCCAGGTTCTTAACCACCACCTGATGCTGACCAATCAGCTGATCGACCAGCAGCGCGTAGCGGCGTCCGGCGCTTTGCAGGATCACAACGATACCCTGCGTGGCCTCGGTTTTTGCCCCGTCCACTTCGAACACTTTCCACAGTTCCACCAGCGGCAGGTACTCGCCGCGCACTTCGAGCACGCGCTCGCCGCCCGCCAGCGGATGCAGATCTTCTTCGCGCGGCTGGAGGGATTCCATCACCGCGTTCAGCGGCAGAATAAAGACTTCGTCCGCCACTTTAACGGACATGCCGTCAAGAATGGCCAGCGTCAGCGGCAGCAGGATACGGATCGTGGTGCCCGCGCCCTGCTTAGACTGGATCTCAACGTGACCGCCCATCTCCTGAATGTTACGTTTCACCACGTCCATGCCCACGCCGCGGCCGGAAACGTCGGTGACCTGCTCTGCGGTTGAGAAGCCCGGGGCAAAAATCAGCATGCCCACTTCTTCGTCAGTCATGTTTTCGTTGACCGCCATGCCCTGCGAAATCGCCTTCGCCAGAATGCGCTCGCGGTTCAGGCCCGCGCCGTCATCGGTCACTTCGATGCAGATGTTGCCGCCCTGATGTTCTGCTGACAGGATCAGGTTGCCCACTGGCGATTTTCCGGCTGCCACGCGGTTTTCCGGCAGCTCAATGCCGTGGTCGAGGCTGTTACGCACCAGGTGCGTTAACGGGTCGATAATGCGTTCAATCAGGCTCTTATCCAGCTCGGTGGAGCTGCCCATCAGCGTGAGTTCGATCTGTTTGTTGAGCTTGCTGGCCAGGTCGCGCACCAGGCGCGGGAAGCGGCTGAAGACATATTCCATCGGCATCATGCGGATGGACATCACCGATTCCTGCAAATCGCGGGCGTTACGTTGTAACTGGCCCATGCTGGTGATGAGATCGCCGTGGGTCACCGGGTCCAGCTCGTTGGAGCGCTGGGCCAGCATCGACTGGGTGATCACCAGTTCACCCACCAGGTTGATCAGCTGATCCACTTTCTCCACCGCCACGCGAATGCTTGTGGACTCGCTGGAACGCGCCGCCGGTTTTTCACCGCGGGCCGGGGCAGCCGTCTCTTTTGGCACGGCTTTCAGGGCCGGAGCAGCAGCAACTACCGCAGGGGCAATTTCTGCCGGCGCGGGCACTTCAACGGCCGCCGCCTCGGTTTCAAACGCAATTTGATCCGCTTCAATCACGAAGCACAGCACCGCCACAATGTCATCTTGGCCGATCCCGCCGTCGAGCGTCGCGGCCAGGCTGTCTTTACCCTTCACCACGTTGCTGAGCGTCGCCAGGTTACCCAGCTCCTCTTCCAGCAGGTTGACCTCGTTCTCTTTCAGCCGTGACAGCACTACGCGCAATTTTCCTGCGGGCGCATCAGGCGCACTGTCTGGTTTGGCCGCGGCGTCAACAACGCTCAGTTTTGCCGCAGGGACAACGGGCGCAGACGCCTCACCTTTGGCTTCCAGCGCTAACTGACGCAGCGCGTTGCAGATGTATTCAAAGCTGGCGGCATCAGGCTCTGCCGAACTTTTATAGGCGTCGAGCTGTTCCTGCATAATATCTTTCGTTTCCAAAAACAGGTTGATAATGTCGGTATTGAGCTGCATCTCACCGCGTCGTGCTTCATCCAGCAGGTTTTCCATTAAATGGGTCGTTTCCTGCAAAATGGTAAATCCAAACGTTCCGGCTCCGCCTTTAATGGAATGCGCCGCACGGAAGATGGCGTTGAGCTGTTCTGAGTCCGGTGCCTCGGGCACCAGATCCAGCAAATGTTGCTCCATATCGGCCAACAATTCGTCGGCTTCATCAAAAAATGTCTGGTAAAAATCGGTAATATCCATGCTCACGCTATCACCTCGGATTGGCTGGTGGCGATGTTGGAACGGCAGCCGAAGGGACGGCCCCAGGCTGTTTTAAATCGTCCAGTGACTCATTCTGACTTTCGGCGTTTTCATGCAGGATGGCCTGCTCCGCCTGCTGGTTCAGCACTAAAAGACTGATACGACGGTTGATGGCGTCATCCGGTCCGCGGTCGGTCAGGCGCATGGTTGCAGCCATGCCGACGACGCGCAGGACCTTGCCATCATCAAGCCCACCCGCCACCAGCTCGCGACGCGAGGCGTTGGCGCGATCGGCAGAAAGCTCCCAGTTGCTGTATCCCTTCTCTCCCGTGGCGTACGGGAAATCATCCGTGTGACCGGAGAGGCTAACGCGGTTCGGAATGCCGTTCAGCACCGGTGCAATCGCACGCAGAATATCGCGCATGTAGGGCTCCACGTCGGCACTGCCGGTTTTGAACATCGGTCGGTTCTGGCTGTCGATGATCTGAATACGCAGCCCTTCCTGCACCAGGTCAATTTTCAGATGCGGACGCAGCGCGCGCAATTTAGGGTCCGCCTCAATCAGCTGATCCAGGTCACCGCGCAGTTTTTTCAGGCGCGCCTGCTCCATCCGTTTTTTCAGCTCGTCGATGTTAGGCTGTTTTTTCACTTCGCCCTGCTGCTGGGTGTAATCGTCACCGCCGCCGGGGATCGGGCTGTCGCTGTTCGAAATGCGCGGCCCGCCGGTGACCGCCGTCGCCAGCGGCGTTCTGAAATATTCCGCAATCTGAATAAGCTCTTTCGGGCTGGAGATGGAGATCAGCCACATCACCAGAAAGAAGGCCATCATGGCGGTCATAAAATCGGCGTACGCGATCTTCCATGAGCCGTGAGAACCGTGCCCGTGCCCCTTATGCTTGCGTTTTTTTACGATGACGATCGGATGGGACTGGTTTTTCATGCGTCCTCAGTTGTCGTCTGTTGGTTTGGGTTTTTCACCGCACGCACGTGTTCTTCAAGCTCGATAAACGACGGACGTTCGCTGGAGTAGAGCGTCTTACGGCCAAATTCGACGGCGATCGGTGGCGCATAACCGTTGAGGTTTGAGAGCAGCGTAATTTTCACGCACTGCATCATTTTGGTGGTTTCAGCGCTCTTCTGGCGCAGCACGCTCGCCAGCGGGGAGATAAAGCCGTATGCCAGTAAAATACCGAGGAACGTCCCCACCATTGCGTGGGCAATCAGGGCGCCCAGTTCAGCCGCCGGGCGATCCGCCGAGGCCAGGGCATGAACGACGCCCATGACCGCCGCCACGATACCGAACGCCGGAAGCGAGTCGCCCACCAGCGCCAGGCTGTTGGCCGGAACTTCGGATTCGCTCTCGTGGGTTTCGATCTCTTCGTCCATCAGGGCTTCAATTTCGAAGGTGTTCATGTTGCCGCTGATGATCAGTCGCAGGTAATCGACGATAAAATCGAGCATCATCGCGTCAGCCAGAATACGCGGGTAGCTGGCGAAAATTTCGCTCTCTTTCGGGTTTTCAATGTCCCGCTCCAGCGAGAACATTCCTTGCTGACGTGACTTCGCCATCAGGCGATAGAGCAGCGCCAGAAGATCCATATACATGCTTTTGGTGTATTTCGAGCGACGAAACAGCAGCGGAATCGCCTTCAGCGTGCCCTTGATCGATTTACCGTTGTTACCAACGATAAAAGCCCCTACCCCTGCACCGCCGATGATGACAAGTTCAGCCGGTTGATAGAGTGCTCCAAGGTGCCCGCCGGTCATCATGTAACCGCCGAAAACTGTACCGAGAACTACCAGGTAACCTAATAAGATAAGCACGACATCATCCTTCCGCTAGTGACTATGGCAGGACGTTCATTTCGAGCGCGTGACCTGAACGCAGGGTAAAAAAAAGCAGCGGTAATCGCTTACCGCTGCTGGAATCTTGCCCACAGGTTCGGGTTAAACAGCGTGTTCGATCTGTTCATCCAGCAGTTGTGGAATAATATCGGCAGCATCCCGGGAAAGTTTACGTCTTTTTACGGCTCGGGATGGAGGCTGGCATAAACTACAGGCGAAGCTGCCCGCAGGCTGGTGCGCGTGGGTAATAAAATTGCCGTCACAGCAGTTGCAGCGCGACAATTCAAGCATTCCGCTTTCAACAAAACGCACCAGCGTCCAGGCGCGGGTCAGCGCCAGCAGGGGTCCCTGTTCCTGCTGCGGGCATTGCTCAAGGTAAAGTTTGTAGGCTTTAATCACGGCATCCACGCCGCTGCATAAGCCCGTTTTAAGCAGGTACTGCCAGGCGTTACAGAACATGGAAGCATGGATGTTCTGCTCCCATGTCATGAACCAGTCAGTCGAAAACGGCAGCATGCCTTTTGGCGGTGGGCTACCACGCAATTCTTTGTACAGCTTGATCAAACGACCACGGCTCAGTTGCGTCTCGCTTTCCAGCATTTGTAAACGCGCACCCAGCGTGATGAGTTCCATTGCCAGCTGGATATCACGGGCTTCCTGACAATGCTTTTTTCGCTCATTGTTAAGCCCTTTTCTTCCGGGCTACGTCGTCAGGCTGGCTGATTTCGTTGAGCAGGCGGGTGGAGAGAAGAATACCGGTGTGGATCTGTTGCAGATCGTCCACGCGGGATTCCTGAGTCAGACGCGTAATGGTCTGCGGGTTATCGAAACGGAACTGGCAGACAAGCTGATTGGTTTCAGCCAGCTTGACCATCTGCGGAAGTGTTAATCCCCCCAGCATGGTTGCCATCTCTTCGTTAACACCCAGACGAAACATCGCTGACGGTTTGTCCTGACTAATCAAACGCTGCGCGAGCAATAAATACGACAAATTGATGTCGTAAATATGTTTTAGCAACTCGGATGTATGCATTTTTCCCATCCCGAATAACCAACTATTATTTTTATGCGGAAAGACCGCACCCCGTGATGTCGCCGGGAAATCACCCGGTATAAAAAGAAAAGGCCAAATGCATAGTTGAATTTAGGTTTGTACGTCGTAAAGCGCGTGACCGGTTAACATGGCCAAAATGTCGGTTACACATTTTATCTTTTCTTACAAATAACTAAGATTTTTCCTAATTCGACGCAAACTCTACTCGTCAGTTTTGACACATACAATGCAGCCCCCCCTGGAATTTAAAAAAAATGTGATCTGCGTCACATAATTTACGCGAATGTAACCCATAAATCCATCAGCGTGACTTGTAATTTGGGTGTTTTTTATCCAACCCAAGCTTGTTTATATTCTTCAGGAACGAATACTCATGCATCCGGACGGGGGAATTGGGTCTGGGAAATGTAAAGACAGGGCAAATCCGCATTGATCTGCTATGGGGAAAACTTCACGTTGAAACTACCATTAATTAATAAAGTAAAAACAGGAGGTTAACGCTGGCAACACAAAAATCAGTTTCGTTGCGTAACGATCTACGCCGGGTTGATGATGAGTTAAGGCGAGTTAACCACCTGGAAGGGAAAATGTGTAATTTACGTTAAGCTGTTAATTTTTTTCATTTAGGCCATCTTTTCAGTTATTCTTCTTATAAGAATAATTAATGAATAATTATGATAAGCTTCACACTAATGACGCATTCACCTCTTGCAGTAATGACAGTTTCGCGGTAAAGCTGGGAAAACTTGTCATTCTGACATCAAAGGAGTGCGTGATGAGTTACTCCCATCTGCTTGTTTCAGTTGCTGTTTCTCCCGAAAGCCACCAGCTTGTCGCCCGAGCCGTATCCATCGCCCGCCCCGCCAATGCCCGCATCAGCCTGATCACGCTGGCCGCGGAACCCGAAATGTATAATCAGCTGGCTGCGCCGATGCTGGAAGATATACGTGAGGTATTGCAGGAGGAAACGCACCAATTCCTGCAAGAGTTGGTGGAGAGGGCAGACTATCCGATTCATCAGACCGTTATCGCGACCGGTGAATTAAGCGCGCATATACTCGACATCTGTCAGAAAGAGAATATTGACCTGGTTATTTGCGGAAATCATAACCAGAGTTTTTTTTCTCGTGCGGCATGCTCGGCAAAATCTATCGTTTCGTCAAGCCAGGTTGATGTCCTGCTGGTGCCTCTTGGGGGCAATTAATGCCCCCGGAGAAAATCAGGCGAGTTTAGGGAAGGTCGCGATCTTTTTTTGCAGATCACCTTCCTGACTTTGCGGCTGGATCGCGCGCAAATCGTCAATAAAACGCGCCTGCCAGCGGTTAATATCATTCTTCATGATGGTCTCCATCATTTCCGAATGGCGTGAAATACGTTCCGCAAGCGGCATAGTTAACGCACGGTTCAGGGCATTTGCCACGTCATCGCGATCGTAAGGGTTTACAATTAGCGCTGAGGTTAACTCGTTTGCCGCACCGGCAAATTGAGACAGCACCAGCACACCCGGGTCAGCAGGATCTTGTGCTGCAACATACTCTTTTGCCACCAGATTCATCCCGTCGCGCAGGGGCGTGACCAGCCCGACGTCCGCATAGCGGAACACTTTCATCAGAATTTTGCGCTCAAAGTGCTGATTCAAATAGAAAAGTGGTGTCCAGCCAAGCTGCCCGTAGCGCCCGTTGATGCGCCCTGCTTCGGTCTCAAGCTGGTGACGGATATCCTGATAGGCCTGAACCTCACCGCGCGAGGTCGGCGCTATCTGGGTATAACGAATCTTGCCGTGATGCTGCGGGAATTTTTCCAGCAGGGTTTCGTACGCGAGGAATCGCTCCGGCAAACCTTTGGAATAATCAAGTCGTTCAACCGAAAAGATATTCTTAACGTGCTTGAGTTCATCCTTAAGCTGGGCAAGCTTCGGAGGCAATGGACCGGAGGCCTGCTCGGCAATTTCGTCTGGCTCAATACCAATCGGGTAGACCTCGGTATGGAAATTACGTCCCCACGCGGTGTGAGATTTGCCGCCGTGAGTGACCAGTCGGGTTTTACCGGACACGCTGTCGAGGAAGGCCAGCCTGTCGTTTTCCGTCTGGAAACCGAGCAGGTCGTAATCGGACAGCGCCTCAAGGATCTCTTCATGCTGCGGCAGTGCCGTGAAAATCTCCGGCGTCGGGAAAGGAATGTGCAGGAAAAAACCGATTCGGTTATTCACACCACGTTTTCGCAGCTCTCTGGCGAAAGGCAGCAGATGGTAGTCGTGGATCCATAAAATATCGTCTTCTTCGATCAGCGGCAGCAGTTTATCTGCCAGCAGCGCATTAACGCGCATATAGCCTTCATAGGATTCACGCTGGAATTTCACCAGGTCCAGACGATAGTGAAACGCTGGCCACAGCACGGCGTTTGAGAACTCGGAATAATATTCATCATAGTCCTTCTCACTGAGTGCGAAGGAAGCCCACGTGATATTGCCCCGTGACACCTTTTTAAGCGGTTTCTCATCATTACTGATTTCCCCGCTCCAGCCAAACCAGAGTCCACCCGCGGCTTTGAGGGCACCTAATACCCCGACCGCCAGGCCACCGGCACTGGCTTTTTTATCATCCGGCGGTGCGATGCGATTAGAGACGACGACTAAGCGACCCATAATGATTTCTCCCGTTGTTTTGCGCTATTTGTTGTTGTTGCTGGTTAGCGACATCAGATATCCACTGCCAGACGCTTGCGACGTTTTCCAGCCGCCATCCGGCAACGGTTTCACCCGGCCCTACCTTGACAGACATGCCACTGGCCTGGTTTACCACGCTGAACCCGGCCTCGTCGGTCAGGTCATCCCCAAAAAATACTGGCGTACGCCCTTTAAACGGCGCTTCCGCCATAAACGCTGCAATGGCAGCGCCTTTATTAATTCCTGCTGGTTTAATCTCGACCACACATTTACCGGGCTGTAACGCCAGCTCCGGATGGGCTTCCGCCACGCTTCTTGCTACCGAAAAGATCGCCGCCTCATGGTGAGGCGCCTGACGGTAGTGCAGCGCAAAGGCCATGCCTTTGGCTTCCAGTTCCGTACCGGGAAGCAGTTCCAGAGCAGAAGAGAGTTGCGCATGCAGCGCCTGAACCAGCGTATCGGGGAGTGAAACTATATGCAGTTGATCATGGATATCGCGGCGCTCCGCTCCGTGCACACCGGCCAGCGGAAAGTGATAAGGACTGGCGAGCACATCCAGCTCGGCCATTGAGCGCCCTGAAATCAATGCCAGTGCCCCCTCGTTCTGTCGGGAGAGCTGCTGCAAATTCTCTAACACCAGATCCGGTACAACGACGTCGTCAGGATGCGGTTCAATTCCGGCGAGCGTCCCGTCGAGGTCAAAAAAGAAAGCAAATTTTCCGGGCAGTACAGGCGGTGCGGTTAACAAGTCAGCCACCCTAATCCTCCTTACAGTGAACAAAACAGCCATGTAAGTATAGACAGTGTGACGGCGCTCGCCATTTAGCAACGGGCCCGTCAGCATAACTGGCGGGCCGGTCAGGGAGTCAACTATGGTTAATAGTTGAGCAGATAAGTGGCTAAAAATAAATCAGATGGTACGCTTCGCTTTTTGCTTGTAACGGTCGAAGATCACTGCTGCCAGCAGGATCAGGCCGCGTACGACGTACTGAGAGAACGGAGAAATATTAAGCAGGTTCATGGCGTTCTCCACGGTCCCCAGAATCAGGATCCCCGCCACCACATATGAGATTTTTCCGATGCCGCCCTTGAGGGATACGCCCCCCAATACGCAGGCTGAAATGACAATCAGCTCATAACCGATAGAGGTCATTGGCTGGCCACTGGTCATACGCGACGCCAGAATAATCCCCGCCGCTGCCGACACAAGCCCGGACAGCACGAAGATAATGATCTTGGTCCGTACGACCGGGACACCCGCCAGACGCGCCGCTTCCTCGTTCCCGCCAATCGCCAGGGTATTACGACCAAAGGTGGTGCGGTTAAGCAGGAAACCAAACAGGATCAGACAGGCTACTGTCAGCCAGATAGGCGCAGGCAAGCCCAGCCAGTTGGCATAGCCCAGCGTAAAGAAGCGCTCGTCTTCAATCCCCACCGCCTTACCGTCGGAGATGATATAGGCCAGACCGCGCACGATTTGCATGGTCGCAAGCGTCGTGATCAGGGCGTTAATCTTCAGGCGCGCAATCACAAAGCCGTTCACCAGACCGCTCAGCACGCCGAGCATCAGCCCCGCCAGCACGCCGATCCACAGGCTTTCGGTCATATTGATCACCACGGCAGTGGTGACCCCGGCACAGGCAATCACCGAGGCGACCGACAGGTCAAAATCGCCGGAGGCCAGGCAGAATAGCATTCCGCAGGCCACCATGCCGGACATGGAGATAGCCAGCCCCAGCCCCTTCATGTTGATGAAGGTCGCAAAGTTTGGCACAAAAATCGCGCACGCAACGAACAGGGCGGCAAAAACCACCAACATGCCGTACTGGTCCCAGATGCGGCTAAAACTGAAAGCCGACTTCGGCGCTCCGGATGTAGTAACAGAGGACATTATTGACTCCTTACTCAGGCGACAGCCTGGCTAACTTTAGGCATGGCGAGACTCAACGCCTGTTGTTCATTCGCCTGTTCATGCAGCAATTCACCGGCAATTTCGCCTTCACGCATCACTACAATGCGGTCGGCGACGCCCAGCACCTCGGGCAGATCGCTGGAGGCGAACAGCACCGCCACGCCGCGTTTTGCCAGCTCATAGATGACGTTATAGATTTCGTGTTTCGCCCCCACGTCGATACCGCGCGTTGGTTCATCCAGCAAAATGACCTTCATGTCTTCCGACAGCCAGCGCCCCAGAATGGCTTTTTGCTGGTTGCCGCCGGACAAATTCATGATCAGCTGTTCAGCCCCGGGAGTTTTGATGTTCAGCGAACGGATATGGTGATCAGCGTTGCTCGCCTCCCAGCCGTCGTTAATCAGACATCCCGCGCGGATGAACTTGCGCCGGGCAGAGATGTTGATGTTGTCGCGCACCGAGTGCACTGGAATAATGCCTTCGGCCTTTCGATCCTCCGGACAGAGCATGATGCCCGCGTTAATCGCCTGCGCAGGCTTCTGTATATCGACCTTTTTCCCGTCGACGAAGACCTGGCCCTGGGTAATGCGCGTACCGCCAAACAGCCCTTTCATCAGCTCGCTGCGCCCTGCCCCCACAAGGCCAAACAGCCCGACGATTTCGCCGCTGCGCACCGAGAGTGAAATAGGTGTGCGCACGCCTGGGGCTTTAACGCTATCCAGACGCAGACGCTCAGGGCCGTACTCGCGCGGCTTCCAGTGGTAAATATCCCCCAGATCGCGCCCGACCATCGCCTGCACCAGCTGGTCATGATTGACCTGCTGCATATCGGTGAAGGTGCGCACGTAGCGGCCATCCTTAAACACGGTGATGGCATCGCTTAAGGCAAAAATCTCTTCCATACGGTGGGAGACGTACAGAATGATGCGGCCCTCTTTGCGCAGCTCGCGGATCACGCGAAAGAGGTTTTCAATTTCACGCGCCGAGAGCGAGCTGGTTGGCTCGTCAAAAGCGATAATTTTGGCGTTACGTGCCAGCGCTTTGGCAATTTCCACCATCTGCCACTGGCCGATGGAGAGATACTTAAGGGGCGTTTGCGGATCGACATCCAGCCCAAGGTGCCTGAGCTGCAAGCCCGCTTCATAGTTGAGCAGCGAGCGGTTGACCACGCCGCTTTTATGCGGAAGCTGGCCCAGATAGATGTTCTCCGCCACGGTCATTTCAGGAATGAGATGCAGCTCCTGATAGATGATGGCGACGCCCGCATTTAACGCTGCCGTGGTATCGGCAAAGGCCACCTCGTCGCCGCGAATAGCCAGCGTGCCGGTGGTGGGCGTGTAGTTGCCGCTGAGAATTTTTAGCAGCGTGGATTTTCCCGCGCCATTCTCCCCCATCAGGGCGTGAACCTGGCCGGCATAGCAGTCGAAGCTGATATCGGTCAGCGCGTTTACACCGGGGAACGTTTTACCGATGCCGCGGAAAGAGAGATACGGATCAGACTGTTGCATAACGACTCCGTGATTCCTGTAGTGTGTACGTCTGGCCCCTCACGGTGAGTGAGGGGCGCAATCACAGCGTATTACTTACCGCCCAGTCCTTTTTTCGCCAGCTCCTCTTTGAAGTTATCGCGGGTGATCAGCACCACATCGGTCACTTCGGTGAATTTCGGCGGCTCAACCCCTTTGGTCACCCAGTTGTAGAGCATTTCGCTGGATTTATAGCCGTGGACATCCGGGCTTGGCAGCAGAGAGCCGTAGAAACCGGTCGCCTGCGCTTTAGACAGTTCGCTCACGGCGTCCACGCCGTTGATGCCGATCCCGATAATGTCCGGTGCTTTAAAGCCCTGGCCTTCCGTTGCACGCACGCCGCCCAGCACGGTGTTATCGTTCATCCCCACCACCAGCCAGTGTTTCACCTCCGGATGCTGGACGAGCATGGAGTTCGCCGCATCAAAGGCGCCCGGGATATCGTTGGATTTGGTCGGGACTTTGTAGATTTGTTTTTCCGGGAAGCCAGCCGCTTTTAGGGCGTCCATTGAGCCCGTGGTACGACGACGGGCGGTATCCAGCTCGTCAGCGGTAATCGCCATCACGGCGGTCTCTTTTACATCCCAGCCGCGTTTTTGCATCTCTTTATAGAGCTCCTGGCCCTGACGCTCGCCGATTTTGGTGGCCGCCATCATCACCAGCGGAACGGTATCCATCGGTTTGCCTTTGGCATTCACGAACTGATCGTCCACCGCAATCACTTTCATGTCATAACCGCGCGCTTTCGCGGCAATCGCTGAACCCAGCTTTGGATCCGGCGTACAGATAACGAAACCTTTCGCGCCGCTCGCCGCCAGGCTATCAATGGCGTTAAGCGTTTTCTCGCCGTCAGGTACGGCGATTTTAATTACCTCAAATCCCAAATCTTTTCCGGCTTTATCAGCAAATTTCCATTCGGTCTGGAACCACGGTTCTTCCGGCTGTTTAACCAGAAAACCGAGCTTTAAATTTTCAGCGATAGCGGATTGTGACATAACGGCAGCCAGGCCGATGGCCGCCAGCGCTTTAGTAAATTTGTGCATGGTAAACTCCAGCTTTAGCATTCTTATCTGTAGGGAATAATGGCGAACAACTTATTTAATCGGACTTAAAACAAGGCATTAGCGCTTACCTCGTCATAAGCGTTATTGCTGGTGATAGTTTTAGCGGGAAATTAATCATCCATAAGAGAGCGACATCACACCGCAGAATTACAGTAATTGCGTACATAAATTCAGCGAAAAATGACATAAAAAAGGACGTAATTGTCCTACAAATGGAAAGGAGTTAAGCAGGATTATCCATAAGGTCAGCTAAGAAATCCCTGTAACCCGGACGCCTTAGCGTCCGGCAGAAAATTTACCAGCGGTAATAGATGTGTTCAGCATGATCGCGCACGGGGGCATCGTCGCCCAACAGACGCGCAGAGAGCGTCAGCGCAAAGTCAAAAGCGTGCCCCAGCCCCTTGCCGCTGATGAGGTTGTTATCCTCCACCACCGGCGCATCTACATATACTCCATCATCAACGGTCTGCCAAAGATCGCCGGAACAGACGTAGCGCCGCCCCTTCAGTAGCCCGTTTGCGCCCAGCACCCGCGCAGCCGCAGAGCAGATCGGGCAGATGAGTTTGCCGTGCTCGTCATGCGCGGAAACAAAGCGTATCACCTCCTGGTTAGCCGCAAGATTGATACTCCCCTGCGGCCCACCGGGTAACACGACCGCGTCATACAGCGTATTAATACGTTCCGTTAAGGTACTGTCAGCCACCATGGGGATATTGTGGTAACTCACTACCGCACGGGACTCCGCGCAGGCCAGCGTTTCCACCTCAATCTGCAAGCGACGCAGGATATCAACTGTGATAATCGCTTCTGCTTCTTCAAAACCAGGTGCCAGCAGCACCGCAACTTTTGTCATCATAAACCCCTACAAGTGAAAAGATATAAAACATCGTTTCATTTTCCAGATTTGTTAGATAACAATCTTACGACGCGATCACAGAACCGTATATTGCGGGAAAATTGATTTAGCTCAAATTTGCTACAGCAGGATATATTTGCAGTTATTATTTCTGATTTAACACTTTCACAGAATTTCCCGCCACAGAAGGTTTCCTGAAACGATAAAAATGGGAAGAACTGATTTTAATATCATTAAAATCATATAGATAAAAAATATTAGATCTCGTCACCTGTTTTCTGTTCTGCGCTATATTTAAATTTGTAATGTATGGTAAACACAGCCCAACTAAGAGTTTTCTTAATTCAAAGAGAAGCGTATGCTTATTTAAATCGAACACAGGACGTGAATTTTCGAGTTTGTTTACCTTGCAGAAATCTTTTTCTGTTATTCAATCGTCAGTACCTGCCGGGTCAGGTTTCGTAGCGGACATCAAGTCCCACAGTCAATAAGGATATGAGTATGACTACCCAAACGATGATGCAAAAACTGAATGCCCAGATGAACCTGGAGTTTTATGCTTCAAATCTGCATCTGCATTTGAGCGCCTGGTGTTCCAGAAAAAGCCTCAACGGCACTGCCACCTTCTTTCGTACTCAGGCGCAAAGTAACGTCACGCACATGATGCGTGTCTTTAACTTTTTGAAAGCCATCGGCGCCAATCCCACAGTCAAAGAGCTTGAAACGATTGAAGATAATTACTCCTCTCTGGAGGAACTGTTCCAGAAAACGCTTGAAGAGTATGAGCAACGCTGTACGAAGCTGAACAAGCTGGCCGATGAAGCCAAAGCGCAACAGGACATCATTACCCTCAAGTTTTTACGTGATATGGACAGAGAGCAGCAGCAGGATGGCATGCTGCTGAAAACGCTCGCAGACGAAATCCGCAACGCGAAACGCGCGGGGATCTGTCTGGAGCAGACGGACCGCCATCTTCTCGACATAGCTACCGTGCAACACCACTAAGTTCCTTCACCCGCTCCCGTCAGGGCTGAGAGTTCCCCACAAAATAATGCCTGCACAGACGGCCCCCTCTCCCTTGAGGGAGAGGGCTGGGGTGAGGGGGAACATACGGCTCTGGTGGTCATTCCGTTCACTTTATGTTCCTTGCTACTCTGTCACGGCATAACCGGTGAACGTGCCAGGGTGGCTCAGTCGCCACCACCCTGGCGACCCGGGCTTCCGGCGGAAAATCGCCGCTTCGCGGTACCTTCGGCTTATTCCTTCCGGCTTATCGGGGACGGGCGGAGGTAACATCCCTGTAAAGCCCGCCCTCTCGGCGCATCCCTGCGCCTCGCCCCGGCCTACAGGAAACGCCTCAGCGATTTACAGCCGGACCGAGGCATCGCTGAAAGCCTTCAGTTATTCTGAAGGCAACGTTATCGCTTTTGCTTTCAAATTACTGGGGATCCCTCAGCCCGTCAGGGAGTGGGTGCCAACTCCCTGCTTTTGCTGACATTTAACAAATCAGATCTTGCTCCCAATGAATAACCACACATCGTGTAATGATTTGTTTAATTACATTCATTAACGAGGGAGCATCATGATCACCATTGAGTTTATTGTCATTATCCTCTGCCTGCTGGTAGGTACCCGCTTCGGCGGGATGGGCCTGGGGCTGATAAGCGGCATCGGCCTGTTTATTTTGAGTTTTGTCTTTGGTCTGCAACCCGGTAAACCGCCGGTTGACGTGATGCTCACGATCCTCGCCGTCATCGGCTGCGCGGCCACACTACAAACCGCCGGTGGCCTGAACGTGATGATGCAATTCGCAGAGCGCCTGCTGCGTAAACATCCCCAGCACATCACCCTTCTCGCGCCGTTTACCACCTGGATGTTGACCTTTCTCTGCGGGACCGGCCACGTCGTCTACACTATGTTTCCCATTATCGCGGATATCGCCCTGAAAAAAGGCATTCGCCCGGAACGGCCGATGGCGGTGGCCTCGGTGGCCTCACAGATGGCGATCACCGCCTCCCCCGTTTCCGTGGCCGTCGTTTCGCTGGTCTCAATTCTGGGTGCGCAGCACGGTATCGGCCACGCGTGGGGGATCCTCGAAATACTCGCCGTTTCCGTACCGGCCTCACTGTCAGGCGTCGCCATTGCGGCACTGTGGAGCCTGCGCCGGGGGAAAAACCTCGCAGACGATCCTGAATTTCAGGAAAAGCTGAAAGATCCGAAACAGCGGGAGTTTATCTATGGGGGAACGGAGACGTTGATGGATCAGCGTTTCCCTAAACAGGCCTACTGGTCAACGTGGATCTTCTTCGCCGGGATTGCCGTTGTGGTCCTGCTGGGTGCGTTGCCCGAGTTGCGTCCGGCGTTTGAGATCAAAGGCAAAATGACGGCCCTGTCGATGAACCTTGTCATTCAAATGATGATGCTTATTGCCGGGGCCATCATGCTGATGACCTGTAAGGTTAATGCGTCGGCCATTTCAAACGGAGCGGTATTTAAGGCGGGGATGGTCGCCATCTTCTCGGTGTTTGGCGTGGCATGGATGAGCGATACCTTTTTCCAGGCGCATCTCGACGAACTGAAAATGGCACTGGAGGGGGTAGTGAAGAGTCATCCCTGGACGTATGCCATCGTGTTGTTTCTGGTGTCGAAACTGGTCAACAGCCAGGCCGCGGCCTTAACCGCAGTCGCCCCGATGGGGTTGATGTTAGGCATCGATCCGAAAATGCTGGTGGCCTTCTTCCCGGCCTCCTACGGCTACTTTGTGCTGCCCACCTATCCGAGCGATCTGGCCTGTATTGGATTCGATCGCTCCGGCACCACCCGCATCGGTAAATTCATCATCAACCACAGCTTTATTCTGCCGGGCCTGATTGGCGTCAGCTGTGCCTGCGTGGTGAGCTATCTACTGGTGCAGACGTTCTTTTGAACCTTCTGCGGGCGACAGACTCTGTCGCCCTTCGACGTAAAATCAGAAAACGGTTTCTAATTTTAAAACATCGGTTTATTTTAGTGTGACTCACCCTGCGGCGTGAAGCGCAGTTCAATCAGCGCGATTGCTTTCTGGATCGCGCGGAGCGTAACCGGGTCCGCCGCAGCAGGATGATTGGTGAAATCGATGTTTTTTAGCTGGGTCGACATCTTTTCGCGTACCTCAACCGGCGCGATAACGTCAATCACATCAAGGATTTGTTTGATAACCAGCTGGCAGGCGACGACGTCAGATACCAGTTCCTGATCGGCGCTCAGGTTTTGTGACATGGGGTTCTCCTTATTCAAAGGCCGCCATAGTAGCAAAACAGACGCCCTTCCATCTCCCTCTCGTCGTCCGCAGACATAAAAAAACCTGCCGAAGCAGGTTTTTTTATCAGAACATCGCACCCGGTGGGACGTCTTTAAACGTTGTGCAGTAGTTAGCCCACATGCTTTTCAGGATTTTGCGCAGTTTCATTATGTTGCTCCAGTAACGTGTTATGCAGGTGTTATTATCAATACGCTTATAATATGACCACCATCACAAAAATCAACCATTTTGTGACCTGCATCACGGTTAATAAACCCTCAGTGCTGCCGGTTTGTTAAAAAAAGGCACGATAAATCCGCACGTTACAGACTTATAAATTCCAGTAAATTTTTATAAAATTTTTTGAGCGGGCAGGAAGAGAATGAGTGAAAACGTATCCGGCAAAGAGAGCCGTGGATTATCGCCTGCGGCACTGCTGGTGGCCGGTGCTTTCTTTATGGAGTTTCTGGACGGGACGGTGATCGCCACCGCATTGCCGGATATGTCAAAAAGCTTCGGCGTACAGGCCGTGGATCTGAATATCGGCATCAGCGCCTACCTGATCACCCTTGCCGTGCTGATCCCCGCCAGCGGCTGGATCGCCGACCGCTTCGGCGCGCGAAAAGTATTTGCCCTCGCGCTGGCGATCTTCACGCTGGCCTCGGTATTTTGCGGCCTGTCCACCACGCTCGAGGAGTTTGTCGCAATGCGCGTCTTCCAGGGCATGGGTGGCGCGCTGATGGTGCCTGTGGGTCGCCTGGCCGTGTTACGTACAACGCCAAAGCATCAGCTCATCACGGCAATCGCCACCCTGACGTGGCCTGCGCTGGTCGCGCCGATCATCGGCCCGCCGCTGGGCGGGTTCATTACAAGCTATGCCGACTGGCGCTGGATCTTCTTTATTAACGTGCCGCTGGGGATAATCGCCATTTTGCTGGCACTGCGAATCATTCCGGACCTGCATGAAGATACACGCCGACCGTTTGATTTACCGGGTTTTGTGGTCACCACCCTTGCCATGGTGAGCCTGGTTTATGCGATGGAGTTGATGGGCGCAGAGCCTCTGCGGACAGGATTAACCGCCACGCTGTTTATCGTCGGTGTCGCCGCGTTGAGCCTGGCGCTGCGCCACTTTAAGCGGGCAACCTGGCCGATGATCAGGCTCGATGCGATGCAAGTGCCGACGTTTCGCGTCACCCTGTACGGCGGATCGCTGTTTCGCGCCTCCATCAGCGCGGTTCCGTTCCTGTTACCGCTGATGTTCCAGGTCGGCTTTGGCATGGACGCGTTCCATTCTGGCCTGCTGGTGCTGGCCGTTTTCGTAGGCAATCTCACCATTAAACCGGCAACGACGCCCCTGATCCGCAGCCTGGGGTTTAAGCGGCTGTTGCTGATTAACGGTTCACTGAATGTCCTGGCGCTGCTGGCCTGCGCCTTTCTTACGCCGCAGACTCCTGTGTGGCTCGTCATGCTGATCCTCTATCTGGGTGGCGTTTTTCGTTCGATCCAGTTTACAGCCATCAGTACGCTGGCCTTTGCGGATGTACCCTCTGCGCAGATGAGCTATGACAATACGCTGTTTTCAACCGCAACGCAGCTTGCCGTGGGACTTGGGATCACGCTCGGGGCAATTGGTATTCGTATCGGGGAAAAAGTCAGTGAGACGATGGGGATTGCCGGCATGCCGGGAATGAGCTTCCGGCTGGCATTTGTGGCGATCGCGCTGATCTGCCTGGTGGGAATGGTTGACACGCTGCGTCTGACCAAAAATGCAGGCAGCGCGGTATCATCGAAAAAGTAAGGCTCTGTGCCGGGCGGGCAACGCACCGCCCGGCAAAGGAAATCAGCCAACAATACCGCGCACGAAGGCTTCGATCTCTTTGTCCTGGCAGTTCTCGAAGAAGCACTGCTGGAAGCGCTGGCCTGAGACGGCGGTTTTAACCAGCTCAGGATCGATTGCACGCAGGGTATCCAGATAGTTTTCTTTTACCACCGCCGCTTTCACCTGGTTCAGAATACCGGCGTTACGCACCTGCGGCTCCTTACGCTCTGGTGGATAGCCTTCGCCACTGCGTCCGGTAAACGCTTTCTCAAAGATAAAGCGTACGTTCAGTTCTGCCCCCCAGCCGAAGCCCTTCGCAAACGGCAGAGAAAGCGCGTTACCGTTGTTGATTTGCGCGAACAGGAAAGCATCCGCAGGATCGATGCAGTAACCGCAAATCACACCCGGATGGATGTTCAGGGACATTAACGCGCCCTGCCCGGTACCGCAGCCGGTGACAACAAAATCAACGGCTTTTGCGTTAAGCAGAATGCTCGCCATGATGCCCAGGTGAATATAAGTGAGATGATGATCGTTCTCATCACTCATACCGACGTTATAGACCGGGAAACCTTTCTCATCAGCAACGGCTTTCAGCTCATTAAGGATGATGGGATTCTTAGCGGCCTGGCTGTTTTCCATCATCAGTGCAATTTTCATCTTGTCTCTCCTGAATGCATGGCGGGCGATCCCGCTGTGGATACCTTTTCAACTTAACCTTACTATCAAACAAACGCACTTTCAAATTAAGTGAAAACTTGTTTTAAAAAACAAAGATGCGCTCACAATTTCGCTCGGTGGCCCGGCTCTTTGTACAGTGAAAGGGCAGATCCTCCGGCTATTCCGGCCATTGCGTCCCGTCGCGTTGGTTACAATGGCGTATTTCCCGTCACGCAGAGTGAAACATGAAACGTGTAATCATAGCCGGAACGATCCTGTTGCTCGCCGGGTGCAGCATCAACCGTCAGGCAGAAGTCAGTAGTACGGATGCCCCAAACGGAATTGTGCGCCTCGACTATGGCCAGGCCATGCTGCAAAACGCCTGGTCTGATGACTATGTTAATAACGGTACGGCAACAAAGGCCTGCCAACACATGGGCTACGCCTCCGCGTCAGCCTACGGGCAGCCGATTAAAACCTGCACCCTGATCAGCGGTTCATTCTGTCTGAACGAAAGTGTGACCATTCAGTATAAATGTCAGGGATATGCCGTTACCTCTTCCAGCCAGAATCCGTGGTATTAACCGCGACTGCCAGTCACGCTGGCAGTTTATTTAATAAGAACAAAAATAATTCTCATTAATAAATATAAATGGCGGCAATGCGTTTTATTCCCATTCGTATTTTTAATAAATAAATATTTATTTTACTTTTTGCAAATAATTAAATAACAAATTATAGTGTCGCTCATCGTGAACCAGAATTAATAAACCGGAGCTGCACCATGTTAAAAACTGAAATGATCGACAAGCTCAATGCGCAAATGAATCTTGAGCTATTTTCTTCCCTGCTTTATCAGCAGATGAGCGCCTGGTGCAGCTATCACAGCTTTGAAGGGGCTGCCGCCTTCCTGCGTCGTCATGCCCAGGAAGAGATGACGCACATGCAGCGTCTGTTTGATTACCTGACGGACACCGGCAGCCTGCCGCGCATTGATAACGTGGTATCGCCTTTCGCCGAGTACGGCTCTCTTGATGAACTGTTCCGTGCCACCTATGAGCACGAACAGCTGATCACCCAGAAAATTAATGAACTGGCTCATGCCGCCATGACCAGTCAGGATTATCCAACCTTTAATTTCCTTCAGTGGTATGTGGCTGAACAGCACGAAGAAGAGAAGCTGTTTAAATCCGTGCTGGATAAATTATCTCTGGCAGGTAAATCCGGGGAAGGTCTGTACTTCATTGATAAAGAGCTGTCGACGCTCGACACGCAGAATTAATAGAAAAGCGGTGCTGAGTTTTCAGCACCGCTTTATTCAATGACGGCAAATTTTACTTTCGTGCGTGGAAAATCCGTCTGCTGCCGGAATGAATTTTCCGCGCGCCGCCAGAAACGCCACCAGCTCCGCGGCTGTCATTTCCGAAGCTGAACAGGTATGGAAACGCGCCGCTTCGCCAAAGCGGGCATGTATCGCCTCAACCAGACTCTCCTTCGTATAACGCTCACCTGACTCAATCATCATATTCAGCACGTCGTGTCCGTGAATTGACATCATTACCTCTCGCAAATAAAAAGCAGACTAAACGCTCCCTCCACGGCACGCTTTGCGCTGGCGCAGGTTCCCCCTTTCTTTTTGTAAATTAATCATTACACCCTATGTAACGGTGATTTGACGAGATGGTGCTTTTACCTTACTCTGCGCCGCAGAATGAGTCGCGGTATGGAAGCGTTGTAGAGGAAAGCGTGAAGAACAGAACTCTGGGAAGTATTTTTATCGTCGCCGGAACGACAATTGGCGCAGGAATGTTGGCCATGCCGTTGGCTGCCGCCGGCGTCGGGTTTGGGGTTACCGTAGTGCTGCTGGGCGGTCTTTGGGCCCTGATGTGTTACACCGCGCTATTATTGCTGGAGGTTTATCAGCATGTCCCTGCCGATACCGGCTTAGGCTCCCTGGCTGCACGCTATCTTGGACGCTACGGGCAGTGGGTCACCGGTTTCAGCATGATGTTCCTGATGTACGCGCTGACCGCCGCCTACATCAGCGGCGCCGGGGAGCTGATTGCGTCAAGTATCAATGACGGCTTCGGTGCGTCGCTTTCACCGGAAACAGGCGCCATTGTCTTTACGCTGATCGGTGGCGGTGTGGTTTGTGCGGGCACGTCGCTGGTCGATCTGTTTAACCGTTTTTTGTTCAGCGCCAAAATTCTCTTCCTTGTTGTGATGCTGGTGCTGCTGGCACCGCATGTGCACAAGGTTAACCTGCTCTCCCTCCCGCTGGAGAAAGGTCTGGCGCTTTCGGCCATCCCGGTGATTTTCACCTCTTTCGGTTTTCACGGCAGCGTGCCGAGCATCGTGAGTTATATGAACGGTGATATTCGCAAGCTGCGCCGCGTCTTTGTGATCGGCAGCGCCATTCCGTTGATTGCTTACCTGTTCTGGCAGCTGGTGACGCTGGGCAGTATTGATTCCACCACCTTTATCGGCCTGATGGCAGAGCATTCTGGTCTGAATGGATTCCTGGTTGCCCTGCGTAACGTGGTGGCCTCTTCACACGTGGAGCTGGCGGTACATCTGTTTGCAGACCTGGCGCTGGCAACCTCCTTCCTCGGCGTGGCGCTTGGCCTGTTTGACTATATGGCGGATCTGTTCCAGCGTCGCAATACCGTTGCCGGACGCTTACAGACGGGGGCGATGACCTTCCTGCCGCCGCTGGCCTTCGCGCTCTTTTATCCGCGCGGGTTTGTGATGGCGCTAGGGTATGCTGGCGTGGCGTTATCGGTACTGGCCCTGCTGCTGCCTTCCATGCTGGCGTGGAAGAGCCGCCAGCAACATCCGCAGCAAGGATACCGCGTGGCGGGTGGTAAGCCGCTGCTGTGCGTGGTGTTTGGTTGTGGGGTGGTGATTATTCTGGTGCAGGTGCTGATTGCAGCGGGAATGCTGCCGGAAGTGGGATAAAAAAAGGGGCTATGAATAGCCCCTTTTTTCAGTGCAGACAGCAACTCTTAAACTTCTTCCCGCTCCCGCACGGACACGGATCGTTACGTCCCACCTTCGACCCGTTCACGATCGGCTTTTTCGCTTCCGGCTGCTGCGGATTAGCCACCCAGTAGTTGTACAAACGCAGCGCCGCAGGCTGAATGCTCTCGATGCTGGCCATATACTCCTCTTCGGTCAGCGCTTCCAGCTTCTCGCTGTGCTCTTCCGTTCCGTGCAGGGCAATCACCGCCAGATCCGCTTCCAGCGCTTCCGGCAGGGATGACCAGTCCGTCAGCGCCACGCCGCGCATGTAGCCATAGCACCACTCTTCCACTACGGTATAGCTCTGACCGTCAACGTCGTTATAGCCAAACAGCGGTTCAAACTGATCCGGGTATTCGCTCAGGCGCTCGGCAATATCGTTCATGTGCTTAAAGCAGAGATCGATAAAACGGTTCATCTCACGATCGTTTTTCCAGCGCGGAATATACTTCTCACCACCCCATACCGCTACCAGCCAGGTGTCGGGCTCCACCACAACGGGACCGGAAAGTACTGCGGTAAGCATGCCGTCCAGTTCGGACACGTCAATCACGGATGCATCGTCGTGTCCGTAAGAGATTAATGTCTCTTCCAGCCACGCCATCTCGCTTTCATTTAATGGGCCTTCAGCCATTGCTGATACTCCTGATAAAAAAAACGATCCTGACATATATCGCCGCGCATGCCTATCTGAAGTTTAGGTCTTTATTGCTGCAAAAACGTGCAAATCGTGACCGTTGCACAACTTATGGGCTTTGTTGTTAAGGAGATGTGATCTCCGCTGTAAATTCATCTCATCCCGCAAAGGCGCATAAAACGGCGCTCTATACTCAACGTGTTGTGACCCGGTCAAGGGATTAACCATTCTGGCAACCTTTTTGCTTAATGTTCTGCGCGCTTCGCGGTGCGTGGGATCCTCGCCGTATTAAGCACGAGATTGCTTCTAAAGTGCATTTTGTTCTCGCTCTTGTTTTTGGATTTACGATGCCATCAGGCGTTCGGGTTTATACCTGGTGCAAAAACCTCTTTGCTAAGGAACATAATAATGTCGCTGAAATTTACCAAAACTCCCCTCTCCCTGTTGCTGGCCGGTTGTCTGGTGACGGCCTTTTCTGCACAGGCCGATATCGTGATCGGCGTGGCCGGGCCGTTCACAGGCCCGAACGCAACCTATGGCGATCAATACTGGCATGGCGCTACGCAGGCGGCGGAAGACATTAACGCCGCTGGCGGGATCAACGGTGAGAAAATCAAACTGGTTCAGGGCGATGACGCCTGCGAACCCAAACAGGCCGTTGCCGTCGCCAACCGCTTAGTCGATCAGGATAAAGTGAAAGCGGTCGTCGGCCACTTCTGCTCCTCGTCGACCATGCCCGCCTCCGAGGTCTATAGCGATGCCGGGATCCTCTCCATCACCCCCGGCTCAACGAACCCGCTTATTACCGAGCGGGGCATGAGCGATATGTTCCGCATGTGCGGACGTGACGACCAGCAGGGCCAGGTCGCCAGCGATTTTATTCTTGATAAGCTTAAAGCCAAACGGGTCGTCATCATCCACGATAAAGACACCTACGGTCAGGGGCTGGCGGACGCCACTAAAGCGGCGCTGGCGAAACGCGGCGTTAAGGAAGTGATGTACGAAGGGTTGTCCCGCGGGGAGAAAGACTTTAACGCGCTGGTGACCAAAATTGGCGCACAAAAACCAGACGTGGTGTTCTTCGGGGGCTGTCACCCGGAAGCGGGCCCGCTGGTTCGCCAGATGCGTGAACAGGGCGTGCAGGCGAAGTTCTTCTCGGGAGACTGTATCGTCAATGAAGAGATGGTCACCGCCGCCGGTGGGGCGCAGTACACCAACGGTATTTACATGACCTTCGGTAAAGACCCGCGCCTGATCCCGGACGGAAAAGCCGTCATCGAGAAATTCCGCGCCGGTAAATTTGAACCAGAAGGATACACCCTCTACGCCTATGCGTCTGTGCAGGCTATCGCAGCGGCATTCAAGGCCACGAAAGGGACGGATTCCGCAAAAGCCAGCGAGTGGCTGAAGGCCAACCCTGTCGACACGGTGATGGGTAAAAAAGCCTGGGACAGCAAAGGTGACCTCAAAGTGTCTGACTACGTGGTCTACCAGTGGGACGACAAAGGCAAATATAAAGAAGTGCCATAACGGGACGGAATCTGCTCAACGCCGGCAGGTCTGACTGTCGGCGTAACCCTTTATTCAGGTGCGCGACCATGAGTACATTCTTCCTGCAACAATTAATTAATGGCTTAACGCTGGGTTCGGTCTATGGTCTTATCGCCATCGGCTACACCATGGTGTACGGCATCATCGGTATGATCAATTTCGCCCACGGCGAAGTGTATATGATCTCCGCCTATCTCTCGGCCATTGGCCTGGCCCTGCTGGCGTTTTTTGGACTCCACTCCTTTCCGCTGCTGATCCTGGGAACCCTGGTTTTCACCATCGTGGTCACCGGCGTTTATGGCTGGACGATTGAGCGCATCGCCTATAAGCCGCTACGCAATTCGACGCGTCTGGCGCCGCTGATTTCGGCCATCGGGATGTCGTTGATACTGCAAAACTACGTCCAGCTCAGCCAGGGCCCACGGCAGCAGGGCGTACCGACCATGCTGGATGGCGTGCTGCGTTTTCACCTCGGCGAAGGGTTTGTCCAGATAACCTATACCAAAGTCTTTATTCTCATCGCCTCGTTCGCGGGCATGCTGGTGCTGACCTGGATTATCAACCGTACCCGCTTAGGGCGCATGTGCCGTGCGGTGCAGCAGGATCGTAAGATGGCCTCCATTTTGGGTATCAACACCGACAGAATTATTTCGCTGGTGTTTGTTATCGGCGCAGCCATGGCTGGGCTGGCGGGCGTGCTGATCACCATGAATTACGGCACCTTTGATTTTTACGTCGGGTTCGTTATCGGCATCAAGGCCTTTACGGCGGCGGTGCTGGGCGGCATCGGCTCTCTGCCCGGTGCGATGCTTGGCGGGCTGATTCTGGGCGTCGCAGAAGCGCAATTCTCCGGGATGGTGAACTCGGATTATAAAGACGTGTTCTCGTTTGGATTGCTGGTATTAATCCTGATCTTCCGTCCTCAGGGGCTGCTGGGCCGCCCTGTCGTGGCTAAAGTGTAAGGAACAACGCGATGACCTCTGACGGCTTTTCCCTGAAGCGCTGCATTCTGGACGCGATTTTTTCCGGAATGATCGCCCTGATTATTTTCGGCCCGATTGCGGGCGTGATACTGGATGGTTACAGCTTTACCTTTGACGGCCAGCGGCTGGCGTGGATTGTAGGCACGGTGATGGTGGGACGCTTTTTGCTGAGCGCCTTTTCAGCTACGGCGGCCGGAAGACGTTTACAGGCGCGGTTTGAATCCGACAATGCGGGGGTGTATGTCCGGCCACCGGCGTATAAAAGCCGCATGCGCTGGATCATTCCGCTGATTGTCACGCTGGCGATCTGCTTCCCGTTTGTGGCCACAAAATACGTTCTGACGGTCGCTATACTCGGACTGATCTACGTCCTGCTCGGTCTTGGGCTGAACATTGTCGTTGGCCTGGCAGGGCTGCTGGATCTGGGTTATGTCGCCTTCTATGCCATCGGCGCTTACGGGCTGGCGCTCGGGTATCAGTATCTGGGGCTTGGGTTCTGGAGCATGCTACCGCTGGCGGCGCTAATGGCTGCGGGCGCGGGCGCCCTGCTCGGCTTTCCGGTGTTGCGCATGCACGGGGATTATCTCGCCATCGTCACGCTCGGGTTTGGCGAGATCATCCGTCTGGTGCTGAACAACTGGCTTACCTTCACCGGCGGGCCTAACGGCGTTTCAGCCCCTGCCCCGACCTTTTTTGGCCTGGAGTTTGGCCGACGCGCCAAAGAAGGCGGCGTCCCTTTCCACGAGTTCTTCGGCCTGACCTATAACCCCAACATGAAGTTTATTTTCATCTATGCGGTACTTTTCCTGGTAGTCATGCTGGTGCTGTACATTAAACACCGGCTGACCCGAATGCCCATTGGACGGGCGTGGGAAGCGCTCCGTGAGGATGAGATTGCCTGCCGTTCCATGGGGCTGAATCACGTTCTGGTCAAACTCTCGGCCTTCACCCTGGGCGCATCGACGGCAGGTATCGCCGGGGTGTTTTTTGCCACCTGGCAGGGGTTTGTTAACCCCACCTCTTTCACCTTTTTTGAATCGGCCCTCATCCTCGCGATTGTGGTCCTGGGCGGGATGGGCTCCACCGTCGGCGTCGTACTGGCCGCCTTTGTGCTGACCGTCACGCCGGAACTGCTGCGCAGCTTTGCGGAATACCGAGTGCTGCTGTTTGGCATGATGATGGTGGTGATGATGATCTGGCGTCCTCGCGGTCTGATCCGCATCAACCGCAGCGGATTTGCCGTGCGTAAAGGAGTGGCGCCATGAACGCAACGATTTTGCGTGTAGAACATCTGATGATGCACTTCGGCGGGATCAAGGCCTTAAACGACGTCAATCTTGAGGTGCAGCGCGGCTCTATTACTGCACTCATTGGGCCTAACGGCGCGGGAAAAACAACCGTCTTTAACTGCCTGACCGGTTTCTACCGGGCCTCCGGCGGCAACATTCTGTTCAATGCACGAAATAAAACTACCAATGTCATTCAGGTGCTCGGCCAGAAACTCCAGCCGGGCGACTGGCTCAGCCCGGCGCAGCTTGGTCAACGCCTGTTCTATAAGATGTTTGGCGGCACGCATTTGGTGAACCGCGCGGGTCTTGCGCGCACGTTTCAGAACATCCGCCTGTTCCGCGAGATGTCCGTTGTGGAAAACCTGCTGGTGGCACAGCACATGCGCGTCAACCGCAATCTGCTGGCGGGGGTGCTGAACACCCCTGCGTATCGTCGGGCAGAGAACGAGGCGCTGGACCGGGCGTTTTACTGGCTGGAGGTGGTGGATCTGGTAGATTGCGCGAACCGTCTGGCCGGGGAAATGTCCTATGGCCAGCAACGACGCCTCGAAATCGCCCGCGCCATGTGCACCGGCCCGGAGATGATTTGTCTCGATGAACCTGCTGCCGGCCTGAACCCGGTGGAGACGCACAAGCTGAGCGAGATCATCCGGTTCCTGCGCGACCACCACGACATCACGGTTTTGCTGATCGAGCATGATATGGGGATGGTGATGGGCATTTCAGATGACATCATTGTGCTCGATCACGGCGATGTGATTGCCAGAGGTAAACCGGCTGAGATCCAGCACAATGAAAAAGTGATTGCCGCGTATCTGGGCACCGACGAAAGCGAGGTAAATCTGTGAGCGCACCGATGCTTCAATTTCATAATGTGGACGTTTTTTACGGGGTGATCCAGGCGTTGAAGCAGGTTTCACTTGAGGTAAACAAAGGGGAAACCGTGGCCCTGATTGGCGCTAACGGCGCGGGGAAGTCAACATTACTGATGTCTGTCTTTGGTCAGCCCCGGATCCGCAACGGCCAGATCCTCTTCTGCGGCGAGGATATCAGCCACAAATCCACCCACTATGTTGCCACCGGCGGCATCGCGCAGGCACCTGAGGGACGACGCATTTTCCCGGATATGTCTGTAGAAGAGAACCTGCTGATGGGGACAATCCCCGTCGGCAATCAGCATGCAGCTGAAGATATGCAAAGCATGTTCGACCTCTTCCCTCGCCTCAAGGAGCGGCGTAACCAGCGGGCGATGACGCTCTCCGGCGGTGAACAGCAGATGCTGGCTATTGCCCGGGCGCTGATGAGCCGTCCTAAACTTCTGCTGCTGGATGAACCCAGCCTCGGCCTCGCACCAATCATGGTTAAACAGATCTTCCAGACGCTGCGCGAACTGGCCCGTAACGGAATGACGATTTTTCTGGTCGAGCAGAATGCCCACCACGCGCTGAAGTTGTCCGACCGCGGCTATGTGATGGTTAACGGGCAGATTCGGTTAAGCGGCAGCGGCGAGGCGTTGCTGAAGGATCCGGAGGTGAGGAAGGCGTACCTGGGCGGCGTGTGAAGCCTGGAGGCTATAGTGAGAAAAACTCACAGTGATTGCCATTATTAATCGTTTTTCTGATGCGACCGCATTCAAATATCATCTTTACGACCCGCCTTTGCGCGGGTCGATAAAACGTTCAGCCGCAAACTGAATAATAATGATAAGAGGATCCGGGGCAAATATGACACTTGATGCGTTATATCAGTTAATGAAAACTGTATTACCACCTGACACCAATTCAGCCGATGATTTACAGGATTTTATGGCCATGCTTATGGCGACGAAACATCACTCAGAGGCTCTGTCACCGTTTTCGCAGCGCGTATACATGCTGTCCGTTGCCCATCGCGACCCTAAGCAAGCGGCTGCGCTGATTTCAGCCTGTCATCCTGAAGCAGGAAAGCCCCTTCCGCTGCTCGACTTCTCCGGCTGGCCGCACGTGCGCTACGCCACGTCGGGTGAATTACAGACGCCTGAGACTGAAGAATATTTTCACAGGATTTCGTCTGCCGCCACGATATTACGCGGTGCAATTATTGACGCTGAGCAGCAGAAAAACACGCCAGCATTTTATATTCTGGATAAGGTACTCAGCCTGAACAGCGCTTTGCCAGAACGCTATAAAAAGATGGCAAACATCTCTTACTCATAACGGTATTAATAAACCCGGCTTTCATCGTATTCCAGGTAATCGATATCCAGAGCCGGAACGACCGGGGTATGGTTTTGCAGCCAGCCCAGAAGGTGCTGGATGCTCTCTCTTTTGAGCGAATTTTTTGGCCAGACGAGGTAGTAACCATCTCCCGTCGCGATAGCTTCCCTGAACGGCAGGCCCAGCAGGCCGCTTTTCAGGGCATCAAGCGTGAGATGCAGGTCGGCGATAGCGATGCCGTGCCCGTTCATCGCGGCGATACTTCCCTGTTCAAGGGTATCAAACACCATGCCGCTGCTCATATCGAGCCCCGGAAACAATCCTGTTCTTCGCAGCCAGCGCCGCCAGTCACGTCTGTCCGGTGAAGGATGAATCAAATCGCATTGCGAAAGCTGCTGCCGGGCCGGTTCGATAAGCGATGGGGTGCAAACCGGGATAAGCCATTCATGAAAAAGCAGCTGGCTTTCCGTTGTCTCACCAAAACGGCCATTACCGAGAAGGATGGCGCAGTCGTATGGCTCAAGATTGAAATCAACGGTGTCAATGTCCATCCAGACGCTGGCAATCTCCACCTGCGGTTTTGGATGGTTGTTGCGAAAAGATCGCAGCACGTCGAGAAGCCATCTCATGGTCAGGGTGCTGGGTGTTTTTAACCGCAGCAGATGGTTTTCACTGCGAAATGCCCGGCAGGCCCATTCAATGCTCGTGAAGCTTTCGTTCAGTTGCCCGGCAAGCACTCGCCCGGCTTCAGTGACCTCAACGCGAGGACCTTGCCTTTTGAAAAGCTCGCAGTCGAACCACAGTTCAAGGGTACGAACATGTCTGCTGACCGCGCCCGGCGTAATATTGAGCGTTTCAGCGGCTTTACTGAATGAGTTCAACCGCGCAGCAACTTCAAACGCACGCAGTGCATACAATGGCGGTAAAGACATAGCGTCCCTTAAATGAGGTGATGGCATGGGGAATCAGGATCGCAAACCTGCAAATCTTCACACTGCAAATCGCGCCCGCTACACGATAGCATAATGGGTATCTGTTTAATTTCGTTGAAAAGGATCGTTGTTTTATTACGTGAGGGTCAGAAATGAAGGTTGTTGATTAGCAGAATGGCAGGCACAAAAAAACCACCTTTCGGTGGTTTCACGACACTGCTTATTGCTTTGATTATTCTGCTTTTTCCCATGGTAGCCGGAGTGGGACTTGAACCCACACAGCGCGAACGCCGAGGGATTTTAAATCCCTTGTGTCTACCGATTCCACCATCCGGCCAGGGAAGAAAGTGGAGGCGCGTTCCGGAGTCGAACCGGACTAGACGGATTTGCAATCCGCTACATAACCGCTTTGCTAACGCGCCTTAAATCTTTTGTCTTTCGACCTGCACCCGCAAACTGCCGATGCATTAATCTGGAGCGGGAAACGAGACTCGAACTCGCGACCCCGACCTTGGCAAGGTCGTGCTCTACCAACTGAGCTATTCCCGCATGTTATCAAGTAACTATTTAACGACTTGCTAAGCACTTGATTTCATTATCGTCCGGCTTACTGTGCCGCCGTTCGATGCGTTGCATTCTACTGATATGACGTTATGAGTCAACGTTATTTTTTGCATCTCAGGATCGTTTGCTGAAAATTAAGCCGAAACGATCACTGTTCAAGCAAATCACCGCGCGCAGCGTTCAAATATTGCAGCATTGACCACAATGTCAGCACCGCCGCAACCCATAGCAGACCAATGCCGGCCCACTCTACCCAGGCATTCGGACGCCACAGCATCCACACCAGCGCCGCCATCTGCGCAGTGGTTTTAACTTTACCGATCCAGGACACCGCCACGCTGCTGCGTTTACCCAGCTCCGCCATCCACTCGCGCAGGGCAGAGATAATAATCTCACGGCCAATCATGGTCGCGGCAGGCAGCGTCACCCACCAGGTATGATAATGTTCCGCCACCAGCACCATCGCGATTGCCACCATCACCTTATCCGCAACCGGATCGAGGAACGCGCCAAAGCGGGTACTCTGGTTCCAGCGACGCGCCAGATAACCGTCAAACCAGTCCGTCACGGCGGCAATCAGGAAAATAAGCGCACAGGCAAAAGGCGCCCAGACGACCGGCAGGTAAAATGCCAGGACGAAGAACGGAATGAGCACAACGCGAAAGAGAGTAAGCAACGTAGGGATATTAAATCGCATGATGACGGTAACTGTCTGTTGTCAGTAAAATTTAGCTCTATGTTGCTACAGAGCCCTCAATGTTTCAACGAGTAGTAGATCTTTTCTGCCAGCCCTTGCGAAATACCCGGCACTTTTGCAATTTCTTCCATACTGGCGTTGAGTAATCCTTGCAATCCGCCCATATACTTCAACAGCATCTGGCGACGTTTTGGCCCGACGCCTTCAATCGTCTCAAGGGTACTGGTATTTTTCACTTTCGCCCGTTTTTTGCGGTGTCCGCTAATGGCATGATCGTGCGACTCATCTCGGATGTGCTGGATCACGTGCAGTGCAGGGGAATCTGGCGGCAGGCTAAAGCCCTCGCCTTCCGGCTCAAAGAACAGCGTTTCCAGGCCAGCCTTACGATCTGCCCCTTTCGCTACCCCTAGCAGCAGCGGATGGTTCTTATCCCACTCCACGTCGAGCGATTCGAATACCGCCTTCGCCTGCCCCAACTGCCCTTTCCCGCCGTCGATAAGGATAACGTCCGGGATTTTGCTCTCTTCAATCGCTTTACCATAGCGACGGCGCAGCACCTGGTTCATGGCGGCATAATCGTCACCGGGCGTAATGCCGGTGATGTTATAGCGACGATACTCTGCCCGCAGTGGTCCATTGGCATCAAAGACCACACACGACGCCACGGTCTGCTCACCCATCGTATGGCTGATGTCGAAGCATTCCATGCGTTTCACTTCCGGCAGCTTGAGCAGCGCAGCAAGCGCGGTTAAACGTTGGCTGACGGTCGATTGCTGGGAAAGTTTGGTGGTCAGCGCCGTGGCGGCATTGGTTCGCGCCAGCTTCAGATAACGCGCACGATCGCCGCGCGGTTTCGTCTGGACATTCACCCGGCGACCTGCCAGCTCTGAAAGTGAGTCCGCCAGCAGGGTTTTATCGTCCAGCGTGAAGTCAAGCAGGATCTCCGAGGGCAGCGTACGCATCTGGCTGCCCTGCAAATAAAACTGGCCGACAAAGGTCTCCACCACTTCACCCATCTCAGTCCCGCCCGGCACTTTCGGGAAGTAACTGCGGCTGCCGAGCACTTTGCCCTGACGAATAAACAGCACGTGAACGCAGGCCAGGCCGGCGTCAAAGGCAACGCCGATGACATCGAGGTCGTCGCCCGTATTGGAAACAAACTGCTTCTCGGTCACCCTGCGCACCGCCTGGATCTGGTCGCGGATGCGTGCGGCCTCCTCAAATTCCAGCGCCGCGCTGGCTTTTTCCATGCGGGTAATCAGTTGCGTCAGCACCTGATCGTCTTTCCCGGCTAAAAACAGGCGGACATATTCCACCTGCTGCGCGTACTCTTCTTCGCTCACCAGCCCTTCAACGCATGGTCCCAGGCAGCGGCCAATCTGATATTGCAGGCATGGCCGGGAGCGGTTGCGATAAACGCTGTTTTCGCACTGGCGAACAGGGAAGATTTTTTGCAAAAGCGCCAGCGTTTCCCGCACGGCATAACCATTCGGGAAGGGGCCGAAATATTCACCTTTCGCATGCTTAGCGCCACGATGCATCGCCAGCCGCGGGTGCGTGTCGCCGCTCAGGAAGATAAACGGATAGGACTTGTCATCACGCAGCAGAACGTTGTAGCGCGGCTGATACAACTTAATGTAGTTGTGCTCAAGGAGCAGCGCTTCCGTTTCCGTGTGCGTTACGGTGACATCAATGTTGTGTATAAGTGCGACCAGCGCTTCGGTTTTACGGGAGGCAAGGTTGCTGCGGAAATAACTTGAAAGGCGTTTCTTCAGATCTTTCGCCTTACCGACATAGATAACCGTACCGCCAGCATCGTACATCCGGTAGACGCCTGGCTGGCTGGTGACGGTTTTCAGAAATGCTTTTGAATCGAACGCTTCACTCACTGACTTATTAACGACTCCGCATTGCACAAACCATGGCGAATGGCCAGGTGAGTCAGTTCGACATCACCGTGAATGTTCAGTTTACTGAACATCCGATAGCGATAGCTGTTGACCGTTTTCGGGCTGAGATTCAACTGCTCAGAAATCTCATTCACCTTCTGACCTTTAGTGATCATCAGCATAATCTGCAATTCGCGCTCAGACAAACTGGCAAACGGAGATTCCGTTTTTTCCGGTTCAATCTGACTCAACGCCATCTGTTGAGCAATATCAGAAGCGATATAGCGCTGCCCTGCGTGAACGGTGCGGATCGCATTGACGACTTCCTGCGGTGCAGCACCTTTACTGAGATACCCCGCAGCCCCCGCCTGCATGACCCTGGCGGGCAGCGGATTTTCGGTATGGACGGTCAGCATGATGACTTTGGTATCAACGAACATGCGCGCGATTTTGCGCGTGGCTTCAAGCCCGCCAATACCGGGCATGTTCATATCCATCAGCACCACGTCTGCGGAGTTCGCGCGACACCATTTGACGGCATCTTCGCCACAGCACGCCTCGCCGGCAACTTTAATACCCTTTATATCTTCAAGAATGCGTCGTATCCCTGCGCGCACCAGTTCGTGGTCATCAACAAGAAGGACGTTGATCAAAGGAAATGTCTCCAGAATAGGGATAACGCTACTGACTGCTAATTGGGTTTATATTAACGGTTTTCCATGCAAGATTAAAACGCTAAAAAATCGGCTATCCGATTCGGGTCTCGTTTTTGGAAATTAGGCTGTACAGTAAGTGGAAAGAAAACCCATGTGTACTGGGCTTTACCGCTATTTTTTTAGCACCAGCATTCAAAAAGCCACCAAAACATTTGTTAACGTAAACTAAAAAATGCTCTCATTTTTTTGTAACAACAATTAACGGATGGCGTACCGGCGATAAACATTTAATTGTCGCTAACATATTGGGCAGATTACCTTCATAATCCGCACGGGCCAATAATCAATACGCGTAAAAGTATAAAAAACAACCACTGCATTTTTTGCCGCAGCTTGTGGTATACTCCGCCGCCTTAACTTTCATCGTCGCGCTCATGCGCTGTTTTATAATGAGGAAAATAAATGAGCACACCTGAATTTGCCACTGCCGAGAATAACCAGGAACTGGCACAGGAAGTAAACTGCCTGAAGTCGCTGCTGACGCTTATGCTACAGGCGATGGGCCAGGCTGATGCTGGACGTGTGATCATTAAAATGGAAAAACAGATCGCGCAGATGGAAGATCAGGCGGAATCCGCTGTTTTTGCCAATACAGTTAAGCAAATTAAACAAGCCTACCGCCAGTAACAAAAAAGGCTGGATGCAGTGCATTCAGCCTTTTCCTCGTCTGACACGCAGAACGTGATATCAGTCAAATAAGCCCAGTCGCCGCGGCATAACACGCTATCTGGATCTTATTCGGCGCGTTGAATTTCTTCTGCATATTCTTCTGATGGAAGTTGACGGTATTTTCCGAGATGGAAAGAATGATGGCGATTTCTGCCGACGTCTTCCCTTCTGCGGTCCACTTCAGAATTTCCCGTTCACGCTTGCTGAATTTCATTTCCGGCGGCATCACCGTCTCATGTTCAAAGCGCAACAGTGTAGTGAGCGCCATCTGAACCAGCATTTGTAAACGCAGCTCAATCTCTTCACTGGATATCGAGTGTGCCTGTAAGCTAGTACATGACACGGAGAGGAAGCCGAGCGCATGATTTGGCAGCATCAGACACTGGGTTATTCCCTTACGTAAACCGTGGTCCCGAGCGCCGTCCCATAATTGCTGGGCATCCGTGAATAATTCATCCGTCCAGGGCAAATGACCCTGAATGAAATTCTCCGGCTTCAGTACCGGGTCAATGGCGAAATAATTCTCGGATTGATATTGCGCCATCCATTGTTGCGGATAACTGGAATGGACGGATGTTCGCGGGCGGGTAAATGGCACAGGGTGTCGAACACAAAGCGCATAATAATCGAATTCAAGCGCCTGCGTTTGTCGCTGAAGTTCCTGATATACCTCGTCAGCACAGGTCATTTCCTGAAACCGGAGGACGCATTCCCGTCGCCAGGTGAAAAAGTCTATATCCCTCATACTTGCCGAATGAAGCCTCTGATAAAGATAATCATTATTATGGTGAATATAACCTAACACATAAAGCAGGATCATTTATATAAAATATCGACCACAGACGGATTATCTTTAATTTGGCGATGGCTTATCCACATCGGGCGGAATAAAAAATCAACAAAACTGAAGTTATGGGAGGATAATTTGCTCCAGAAGCGACATCTGGAGCAAATTGAGCATGAAAATGCTACTGCATTAAGAATTTTTCAAGGAACTGGCGGGTTCGAGGCTGCTGAGGATTGGCAAACAGCGCCTTAGCTGGCCCCTGCTCTACTATTCGCCCCTGATCCATGAAAATTGCCCGATCGGCAACGTCGCGAGCGAAGCTCATTTCATGCGTCACAATCACCATCGTGCGTTTTTCCTGCGCCAGCTGTCGGATAGTGTTAAGCACTTCCCCGACCAGCTCAGGATCGAGTGCGGATGTGGGTTCGTCGAACAGGATCACATCCGGGCGCATCGCCAGCGCGCGCGCAATGGCGACACGCTGCTGCTGTCCGCCAGATAACCGACGCGGATAGCTCGTCTCCTTCCCGGCCAGGCCAACCTTCGCCAGCAGCTCGCGGGCGCGGGCCGTCGCGTCTTCCTTTGGTTCACCCTTTACGATGACCGGACCTTCGATAATATTTTCCAGCACCGTACGGTGCGGAAAGAGATTAAAGCTCTGGAATACGAAGCCAACATGCTGACGCAGGCGGCGAATCAGCCCTTTTTGCTGGCTGATGGGTTTCCCGGTATCAATGGTGATATCGCCCACGCGGATCGTCCCGCCTTCAGGCTGCTCAAGCAAATTAATGCTGCGCAACAGCGTGGTTTTCCCTGACCCACTCGGGCCGATAATTGCCACCACTTCGCCCTGCTCAACCTCAAGGTCGATGCCGTGCAGCACCGTTTGCCCGTGGAATTTTTTCACCAGGTTTTTGACGTCAATTGCACTCATTTTGGATCTCGCTCCTGGCGGTTAAGCTGGTTTTCAAAATAGTTTTGCAGGGCGGACAGCACCGTCGCCATCACCCAGTAAATCAGCGAGGCCGCCAGATACATGGTAAACACTTCCAGCGTGCGCGAGGTGATCAGCTGCGCCTGACGGAACAGCTCCGGCACCTGAATGGTCGCCGCAAGCGAGGTGTCTTTCACCAGGCTGATAAAGCTGTTGCTCAGCGGAGGTAGCGCCACGCGCGCCGCCTGGGGCAGGATCGCCCGGCGCAGCGTCTGCCACGGGGTCATCCCGATACTGGCCGCCGCTTCCCACTGTCCTTTATCGATGGACGAGATCGCCGCACGCAGCGTTTCAGAGGTGTACGCCGCCGTATTCAGCGACAGGCCAATCATCGCCGCCGGGATCGGATCCAGCTCGATACCGAACTGGGGCAGCCCGTAGTAAATCATAAACAGCTGGGCGATAAGCGGCGTTCCGCGAAACACGGAGATGTAAAACCGCGCCAGCCACCGCACCGGCCAGACGTTCGACATGCGCATCAGTGCCAGCACAAACCCGAGCACCAGCCCGAAGAACATCCCGCCGATACTGAGCTGTAAAGTAAACACCGCGCCCTTAAGCAAGAACGGCAGCGAATCAATAACCAGTTGAATACTTTCTTGCATTATTATTTTTCTACCTGATTTTTAGACATGGGGATGATAGGCAAACAGCGCAGGCGCCCCGCCAGTATGAACAAACAAAATAGGTCCTTCATCCTTAAAGCGCTTGCGGGCGATACCGTCGATAAGGCCCGCCATCGCCTTACCGGTATAGACAGGGTCAAGCAGAATACCTTCGAGGCGGGCCAGCAGCTGAACGGCCTCCATCCCTTCATCATTGGGGGTGCCATAACCCGGCGCGAAGTAGTCATCCCACAGCAATATTTCCGCCTTCGCCTGAAGCGCAAGCTGTTCTGCCACCGCCTGTTGCAGGGTGACGACTTTCGGCTTTTGATCCGCAACGCTTCTGGAAACCGTCACGCCAATCAACTCTACGTCCGGCATCAGTTGCTCAAGCCCGACCGCTAAACCGGCATGGGTACCCGCGCTGCCGGACGCCACTACCACCGAGGACAAACTCACCGCGCCTTCGCACTGCTGGGCGATTTCCAGCGCGCTCTCAACATAGCCGAGGGCACCCAGCGCATTCGAGCCGCCAACCGGGATGACGTACGGACGAAAGCCCTGCGCTTCCAGGCGCGTCGCCAGTTCATCAAGCTGTGCAGCCGGGTCGGTCAACGCGTCAACCATTTCAACCTGCACGTTGAACAGATCCAGCAGCAGGCGGTTACCGTTAGTCAGGTAATTCTCTGCCTGCGTGCCAATCGGGTTCTCCAGCAGGGCTACGCTGTGAAGGCCCAGCTTCGCCGCCACTGCCGCCGTCTGGCGAACGTGGTTAGACTGAATTGCCCCGGCGGTGATCAGCGTATCCGCGCCCTCGCGCAGGGCATCGGCGGCGAGAAATTCCAGCTTGCGCAGCTTATTCCCGCCCATCGCCATGGGCGTCACATCGTCACGCTTAATGAAAATATCGCGCCCCAGATAGTCAGAAAATCGCGGCAGATACTCCAGCGGCGTGGGTGCGCCGATAAATTCCAGACGGGGAAAGCGCGTTAAATTCTGTAGTGACATGGTTCCTCCGGTCACGCAAACAATTGTTATTTCATTATGCACGCAGACGCGCGAGAAATAAAAAAGGCGCTTTTAAAAGCGCCTTTTTTTGTCGGTCAGAGACTTATTTCGTCACGTCTGCGCCGAACCACTTCTCAGAAAGCGCCTTCAGGCTGCCGTCTTTCTGCATTTCAGCAATGGCAGCATCAATGGCTTTCAGCAGATCTTCGTTACCTTTACGCACCGCCACGCCGGACTCCTGACGGGAGAACGCATCGCCCGCGACGGCCAGGGTATTGTTGGTTTTCTTCACCAGATCCAGCGCTGCCAGGCGGTCAACCAGAATGGCGTCGATACGGCCTACGCGCAGATCCTGGTATTTCGTCGGGTCATCATCATAGGTGCGGATGTCCACGCCCTGCACGTTCTGGCGCAGCCACTCTTCGTAGTTGGTGCCCAGACCGACGCCGACTTTCTTACCTTTCAGATCCGCGGCGGATTTGATGCTGCCTTCGTTACCTTTCTTCACCAGCGCCTGGATACCGGACACGGTGTACGGCGTAGAGAAGTCATACTTCTTCTTACGCTCGTCAGAAATGGTCACCTGGTTAATCACCACGTCGATACGTTTGGAATCCAGTGACGCCAGCATACCATCCCATTTGGTCGGTTTCAGGGAGGCTTTGACGCCGAGATGCTTGGCCAGCTCCTGCGCAAACTCCACTTCAAAACCGGTCAGCTTACCGTCGTCGCCCTGGAAGCTGAACGGAGGATAGGTTCCTTCCAGCCCAACCAGCAGCGTGCCGCGCTCTTTGACTTTGTTGAGCAGATTATCTGCCGCGAACGTTTTCACGCTCATCCCCGCGACCAGCGCAACGGCCATCATCCCCATCAGCGCCTGACGACCCAGAAGTGCTAATTTCATAAGTACCCCGATACAGTGGAATTTTTGAGTAGTGTAGAGAAATCGCCTGCAACGTCAAAGGCGGCTGCGCTACATCTTATTCTTTTTTAATATATATCAGAAGTTGTTCCGGCGCGGACTTTCTGCTTTATGACGCCCGGCATCTGGACTTTATATTGCGCGTACTTTCGCAGCGCGATACGGTAATTGTTGGTACTGGTGGCGGGCAGCCAGGGCTCCAGATTTTCATCCAGGTATCCGGTCGTCAGCAGATCGCGGGAGATATTTTGCATGGTCAAATGCTGACCCAGGCGGCGCAGGCGAACCACGTATTCACGCACGGTGCCGTGACTCATCTCCGTTTGTTCAAACAGGAATTGCTTGAAGCCGATAATATCGAAGAAGTCGCTTTGCTCTTTGCAGTGGAGATCGCCACAGAAACGGCAAAGCGCTACCCACTCTTTTTGCTCTTCAAGCCAGGCGGCTTCATCCATCAGCGTGTCGAGGCGGGAAATCGCAATCTTATTCACGATTTCACCGCGACGAACCAGCGTGATGCGGTCGAGTAATTTTTTACAGTGGGCGCAATGCGTCTGGCTGTGTTTAAAGTCTTTCAGGTAGCGGCTTAAAGGCCGTCTTTTAGATTGCTGCACCGTCATGATAACTCCTGGTTGTCAATACGTTGTGCGGCATTTCCAAGGCGAATGACTCACCTATAACTTACCCAGTTTTGTGCGCAGGCGTTTAATGGCCTGGCTGTGCAGCTGGCTCACCCGTGACTCGCCCACCTCCAGCACGGCGCCAATCTCTTTGAGATTGAGCTCTTCCTGGTAATAGAGGGTTAACACCAGTTGCTCACGTTCAGGTAAAGCTTCAATCGCTTCCATCACGCGCTGGCGTAAATTCCCTTCCAGTAAGTGGTGTAACGGGTTTTCTTGCTGATGCTCATCCGTCACCAGCTCGATGCTATCGCCATGCTCTTCGCGCCACTCATCATAAGAGAAGAGTTGGCTGTTATTGGTATCGAGCAACATCTGACGATACTCTTCAACAGGAATACCCAGACGCTCCGCCACTTCGGTTTCCGTCGCGTTGCGCCCCAGTTCCTGTTCCAGCTGCCCCATCGCATGCGCCACTTCGCGCGCGTTGCGGCGAACGCTGCGCGGCACCCAGTCGCGGCTGCGCAGCTCGTCCAGCATCGCACCACGAATACGCTGCACTGCGTAAGTCGTAAATGCCGTTCCTTGCAGAGCGTCGTACCGGTCAACTGCATTCAATAACCCGATACCGCCCGCCTGTAGCAGATCGTCCAGTTCCACGCTCGCCGGCAAACGCACCTGGAGGCGCAATGCTTCGTGACGCACCAGCGGAACATAACGCTGCCACAGCGAGTGTTTATCCATTACACCTTCAGCGGTATAGAGTGAATTCACGATAAACAGCCCTGCGTTAGTTGAGTTATCGGCATGATTATCCGATTCTGGAGGGGTTTTAATCGGGTGAATAGTGGGTGAAATGAGGGGTTATTTGGGGGGTTACGCTTGTGCATGGATAGAAAAAACCCCGCCGAAGCGGGGTTTAAGCGTAATCAGGCGATTAGCCTTGCAGCAGAGACAGAACCTGCTGAGGAACCTGGTTAGCTTTGGACAGCACGGAGTTACCGGCCTGCTGAACGATCTGCGCTTTAGACATGTTGGACACTTCGGTCGCATAGTCGGCGTCCTGAATACGGGACTGCGCTTCAGACAGGTTGGTGGTGGTGTTGTTCAGGTTGGTTACGGCAGAGCTCAGACGGTTCTGAACCGCACCCAGTGAAGAACGGAACTGGTCAACAGAAGCGATCGCTTCGTCCAGTTTAGCCAGTGGGTTAGATGAAGAACCTGTAGTCAGGTTTTTCAGGCTCAGGCTTGAAGTATCGATAGTGAAGGCTGCAGTATCACCACCAGCGGTGGTTACAGCAGCTTGTGGATCAAGAGCAATGAAATAATCTTTACCTTTTCCTGCTTCGCTTTCAAAACCATTTGCTTTCAGGTTGTTGACTTCAGCTGCATCAGTTGGAGTAATGGTTACTTTCGCAAACAGATTACCATTATCATCTTTGTAAACTGCATCACCTTTTAAAACGACACTTGTATCTGCAACACCAAGACGAGTCGCTAAATCTTTTGGAGTTTTTTCAACTACGGTTGCTTTGTCAACGCTAGTGGTAGCGCCATAATACGCTGTGAAATCGGCGTTAGCTACTGTACCTAAAGTTCCTTTTTCATCTTTAGGACCGTTAACGTTGAAGCTGTCCAGACCCAGAGTTTTGGAGTCAATTTTCTTCAGATCAATGGTGATGGTTTCGCCATCGTTAGCACCAACCTGAATATTCATTTTGCCGTCTTTTGCCAGGACGTTCACGCCGTTGAACTGAGTCTGGCCAGATACACGGTCAATTTCAGACAGACGGGATTTGATTTCGTCCTGGATTGAAGACAGGTCAGAATCAGAGTTGGTGCCAGTTTGAGACTGAACGGTCAGTTCACGGATACGCTGCAAGTTGTTGTTGATTTCAGACAGTGCGCCTTCAGTGGTCTGAGCAACAGAGATACCGTCGTTAGCGTTACGTGCAGCCTGAGTCAGGCCTTTGATGTTAGAGGTGAAGCGGTTAGCAATCGCCTGGCCCGCAGCGTCATCTTTCGCGCTGTTGATACGCAGACCAGAAGACAGACGCTCGATAGAAGAAGACAGAGCGGACTGGTTCTTGTTGATGTTGTTCTGAGTGATCAGCGAGAGGCTGTTGGTATTAATGTACTGTGCCATGATTTCGATTCCTGTTGTTCATCAAATCTGTTTGGTTAGATTTGGGTTTCCACCCTTCGGCTTCATCGCCGTCAAAGGTGTTATCGTCTGGTCCAAAACAACCTTTAGATTTTTTTTCAGGATCGCGTTAATTTTTTTAGCCACGGAAAAGCTCTTCTCTATTAGCGTTATTCCCGCCATTAAAAAAAAGAAATTAACCGTAAACTTTCCCCCATAAAGGCCGATAACCCCACTATTCGTTCTACGTGTCGATAGATTAAGGAATAAATATGGCAAGTATTTCATCATTGGGGATTGGATCGGGTCTTAAGTTAGCAGACATTCTGGATAGTCTGACTACGGCCGAAAAAGCGCAGCTGACGCCGATTTCCAAACAACAGTCATCTTATACCGCCAAGCTGAGCGCTTACGGCACGTTGAAGAGTTCACTGGAAGCCTTTCAGACTGCCAACACCGCGCTGAATAAAGCCGATCTGTTTACGGCGACCAGCACGTCGAGCAGCACCACGGCATTCAGCGCCACCACCACCGGCAGCGCGATTGCCGGTAAATACACCATCAGCGTGTCGCAGCTGGCGCAGGCGCAAACCCTGACGACCAAAAATGCGCAGCCGGACAGCAAAACGGCCATTGCCACGGCTGACAGCAAGATCACCTTTACCGCCGGTAACGGTAAAGATCCGGTGACCGTCGATATCAGCGCGGCAAACTCCTCGCTGACCGGCATTCGCGATGCGATTAACAAAGCTGACGCCGGCGTGACCGCCAGTATTATTAACGTCGGTAATGGTCAGTATCGTCTGTCCATCACCTCCACCGAAACCGGGGCGGACAACGCGGTCAGCATCAGCGTGAGCGGCGACAGCGCCCTGCAATCCTTTATGGGTTACAACGGCACCAGCACCGACGCCAGCAACGGCATGACGGAAAGCGTCACCGCGCAGAACGCGAAGCTGAAGGTGAATAACGTTGATATCGAAAACAGCAGCAACACCATCAGCGATGCGCTGGAAGATATCACCCTGAACCTGAACGATGTCACCACCGGTAACCAGACGCTGACGATCGCTAAAGATACGTCGAAAGCGGAAACGGCGATGAAAGCCTGGGTGGATGCCTACAACACCCTGCAAGATAGCTTCGCCTCACTGACAAAATACACGGCGGTAGATCCGGGTAAAGATGAGCAAGATACCAGCAACGGCGCCCTGCTCGGAGACACTACGCTGCGTACTATCCAGACGCAGCTGAAAACCATGCTGGGCAATACCGTCGGCGGAACCGCCTATAAAACGCTGTCTCAGGTCGGCATTACTTCAGATCCAAGTACGGGTAAGCTGGAGCTGGACAGCGACAAGCTGAAAAAAGCGCTGACGGATAACCCGTCTGCCGTGAAAGATTTGGTTGTGGGTGACGGTAAAACCACCGGGATCACTACCACCATGGCCACCCATCTGACTGACTGGCTTTCCAGTAAAGGCATTATCCAGGCGGCCAAAGATGGCGTCAGCAAAACGCTGAACAAGTTAACGGATCAATATAACGCCGTGAGCGAACGTATTGATGCAAGAGTGGCGCAGTACAAAGCCCAGTTTACCCAGCTGGACGTACTGATGACCTCGCTGAACAACACCAGCAGCTACCTGACGCAGCAGTTCGAAAATACGTCCAGCAACAAGTAGTAAACGCTAATCAGACCCGAGGGGGATAACATGTACGGCGCAAAAGGCACGCAGGCCTACGCAAAGATAGAAGTTGAAAGCGCGGTGATGAGCGCCAGCCAGCAGCAGCTGGTAATCATGCTATTTGATGGAGCCCTCAGCGCGCTGGTACGCGCGCGTCTGTTCCTGGCAGACGGTAATATCCCGGCAAAAGGGCTGGCGCTCTCAAAAGCCATCAACATTATCGAAAACGGGCTGAAGGTTGGCCTGGTGGAAAATAACGGTGATGAGCTTACGCAAAACCTGATTGCCCTTTATGCCTATATGGTACGTCGCCTCCTGCACGCCAACGTGAATAACGACGCCAGCGCCATCGAAGAGGTGGAAAACCTGCTGCGCAATATCGCTGACGGGTGGAAGGAGGTTGCCGGTACGCCACAACTGATGCAGGACGCCGTCTAATGAGTAACGCACCGCAACTTTATGCCCTTTATCAGCAACTCCTTGAGCAGAGCCAGTTGATGTTGCGACTGGCGCGGCAGGGACTATGGGATGATCTGATCATCTGTGAAACCGACTATGTTAATGCGGTGCACTCACTGGCTCGTCTCACTCAGGAAAGTGAACCTTCGATGCAGATTCAGGAGCAGCTTCGCCCGACGCTGCGGGTGATCCTGGACAACGAAGGCCAGGTAAAAACATTGCTGCAAGCCAGAATGGATGAGCTGGCGAAGCTGGTTGGGCAATCCTCCATCCAGAAAACCGTTCTCTCCACCTACGGTAACCAGGGCGGTCATGTCCTTGTTCCGCAAAGTAATAGCGATATTAATTAGCCATTTAACTGGCGGGCAAGCGTTAACCGTTTCGTTCGCCAGGCATTTCTGCCAAACCTGCTCCATACTTGAGTTTCGCGACCTCATGGAGATGGTGCATGCGCAACCCAACACTTTTACAATGTTTTCACTGGTACTACCCCACCGGCGGTGAATTGTGGCGAGAAGTCACGGCATTAGCCCCCAACCTGAACGAAATCGGCATTAATATGGTCTGGTTACCCCCGGCCTACAAAGGCGCATCCGGCGGCTATTCCGTCGGGTATGACTCTTATGACCTTTTCGACCTCGGTGAGTTTGACCAGAAAGGCAGTGTCGCCACCAAATACGGCGATAAAGCCCAACTGCTGGAGGCCATCAACGCCTTAAAAAGCAACCAGATTGCGGTGCTTCTGGACGTGGTGGTCAACCATAAAATGGGGGCCGATGAAAAGGAACCCGTCCGCGTGCAGCGCGTGGATGCTCAGGATCGCACCCAAATCAGCGATGAGATCATCGAATGTGAAGCCTGGACGCGCTACACCTTTCCCGTTCGGGCCGGCCAGTATTCGCAGTTCATCTGGGATTACAAATGCTTTAGCGGTATCGACCACATTGAAAATCCCAGTGAGGACGGTATCTTCAAAATCGTTAACGACTACACCGGCGAAGGCTGGAACGATCAGGTCGACGACGAGATGGGCAATTTCGATTACCTGATGGGTGAAAATATTGATTTTCGCAACCACGCGGTGACGGAGGAGATCAAATACTGGGCGCGCTGGGTGATGGAGCAAACCCACTGCGACGGCTTCCGCCTGGACGCGGTAAAACACATTCCAGCCTGGTTCTATAAAGAGTGGATTGAACATGTCCAGGAGGTGGCCCCGCAGCCGCTATTTATTGTGGCGGAATACTGGTCTCACGAAGTGGATAAATTGCAGCAATACATCAATCAGGTGGACGGCAAAACCATGTTGTTTGACGCGCCGCTGCAAATGAAATTTCACGAAGCGTCACGCCAGGGACGCGACTACGATATGAGCCAGATTTTCACCGGTACGCTGGTGGAAGCCGATCCGTTCCATGCCGTAACGCTGGTGGCCAACCATGACACCCAGCCCTTGCAGGCGCTGGAAGCCCCGGTTGAAGCCTGGTTCAAACCGCTGGCCTACGCGCTCATCCTGCTGCGTGAAAACGGCGTGCCGAGCGTGTTCTACCCGGATCTTTTTGGCGCCAGCTATGACGACACTGGCGGGGATGGTGAGACGTATCACATTGATATGCCGGTGATTGAACAGCTCCACGAGCTGATCCTCGCCCGGCAGCGTTTTGCCCACGGCGTGCAAACCCTCTTTTTCGATCATCCAAACTGCATTGCGTTTAGCCGCAGCGGGACAGAGGAGCACCCGGGCTGTGTGGTGGTGCTGTCGAATGGTGATAACGGTGAGAAGACGATCTGCCTCGGCGAGAATTACGGCAATAAGACCTGGCGGGATTTTTTAGGCAACCGCGAGGAAACCGTGACCACGGCGGCGGATGGCGAAGGGACGTTCTTCTGTAACGGGGGAAGCGTCAGCGTCTGGGTGATTGAGGACGCGCTGTAGTACGGGATAGGTGTGGCCTGATGCCCTCACCCCGACCCTCTCCCACAGGGAGAGATATCCCCAGTAATTTGAAAGCAGAAGCAATAACGTTGCCTTCATAATAACTGAGGACTTTCAGCAATGCCCTGGTCCGGCTGTAAATCGCCGAAGCGTTTCCGTAAGGCCGGGGCGAGGCGCAGGGAAGCGCCGGGAGGGCGTGGCATGCATGGATGCAGGCTCATGCCCGTCCCGATAGCCTGAAGGAAAAAGCTGAGGGTACCGCGAAGCGGCGATTTTCCGCCGGGAGCCCGGGTCGCCAGGGTGGTGGCGACTGAGCCACTCTGGCACGTTCACCGCTCATGTCGCTACAGAGTAGCAAGGAACACAAAGTGAACGGAATGACCACCAGAGCCGTATGTTCCCCCTCACCCCAGCCCTCTCCCTCCAGGGAGAGGGGGCCGACGGTGAAGGCATTATTTTGTGGAGATCCCTCAGACCACGGGTAGAGGGCGCAAACTCCAAAACGGTTACGGAAGCTTACTCTCCAGCGGATTCTTGCTCAGGTAATCTGCGCATTCCACCGTTGGGCGGTCAACCTTGTACAGTTCCATGCCGTCATACTCCAGCGCCGCCCCATCACGATCGAGCGGATAGACGTCTCGTTTTTCGGTCACGTTATAATAATCATCTGAACGCAGCATGATCTTACCCGGCACCGCGATAACGCGCTGCCACTGACGGCAGTCCAGGGTATCACCCTCTGGCGTCACCACCAGCGTGGCAATCGCCTCCGGGCTCACCATCGCGCTCTGCGGCCCTTTCGACTGCCAGTAACCTGCCAGATGCGAAGGTGCCGGATGCTTAACCACTTCCTGATAGTTTTCGACCTGAACGCATCCCGCTAACGTCAGCATTGCAGCCACAATTGCTACTTTTTTCATCATCTTTCCTGCATGCGAAGAAAAAAATATTGTGGCATTAAAGCCATCAGGCTGCCAGCGTAAGATTGGAAGGTTTCACACCTGCATCGACATCACGTCCTGATACGCCGACACCAGCTTGTTACGCACCTGCAACCCCATCTGCAATGACACCGACGCTTTTTGCAGATCGGCCATCACATCGTTGAGCGCCACGCCGGGTTCACCGAGGGTAAATCTCTCAGCCTGGGTACGGGCCGCGTTTTGCTTATCGCTGATCCGGTCCAGCGCCGCATGCAGTTGACCGGCGAAGCTAATGCCCTGCGGCTGGTCAGTTACGCTCTGATTACGGGCGGTCATCGCCGTTGCCTGTAACTGACTGAGTACCCCTTCAATGCCCTGTATAGCCATGACTCTCCCCTGGATGGTTTTTTACGAGGTCAAGACTAACAGCTTGTCAATAAGATAATGGCGGTAAATAGCGTTAAAAAACCAGGTTATTTGACGCATAGAAAATCACGAATCATCAAATAATGGCAGGGCCATCAGTATGGAACTTTTGTCGTGTTTGCCGACCCGGGAGTCAGTTTTGTTTCTCTACACGAATAACGTAAACCACCAGGATTTAAGAGGTGCGCAATGAGTGCGACAGCAGCATCGACAGCGCCGCAGAATAAATCACTCGAGTGGATGAACCGCCTTCGCGCCAACCCTAAGATCCCGTTGATTGTGGCAGGCGCTGCCGCCATTGCGATCGTTGTCGCGATGGTCTTATGGGCAAAAAGCCCGGATTACCGCACGCTCTACAGCAACCTTTCCGACCAGGATGGCGGTGCCATCGTCACCCAGTTGACCCAGATGAACATCCCGTATCGCTTTGCCGATAACGGCGGTGCGCTTGAAGTGCCGGCAGATAAAGTGCACGAGCTTCGCCTGCGTCTCGCCCAGCAGGGGCTGCCGAAAGGCGGCGCGGTTGGGTTTGAACTGCTGGATCAGGAAAAATTCGGCATCAGCCAGTTCAGCGAGCAGGTTAACTACCAGCGCGCGCTGGAAGGTGAGCTGGCCCGTACGATTGAAACCTTAGGCCCGGTGAAAAGTGCCCGCGTGCACCTGGCGATGCCTAAGCCGTCCCTGTTTGTCCGCGAACAAAAGTCCCCTTCTGCCTCTGTGACGGTTAACCTCGAACCCGGTCGTGCGCTGGATGAAGGGCAGATCAGCGCCGTCACGCACCTGGTCTCCAGTGCGGTAGCCGGTCTGCCGCCGGGTAACGTTACGCTGGTGGATCAGAGCGGTCACCTGCTGACGCAGTCCAACACCGCCGGGCGCGATCTCAACGACGCCCAGCTGAAATACGCTGCCGACGTGGAAGGCCGTCTCCAGCGTCGCATCGAAGCGATTCTGGGCCCGGTGGTGGGTAACAGCAACGTGCATGCGCAGGTCACCGCGCAGATTGATTTCTCGAATAAAGAACAGACCGAAGAGCAGTACGCCCCGAACGGGGATGCTTCTCGCGCCGTGTTACGCTCGCGTCAGATCAATGAGACGGAACAGGTCGGTGGCCAGTATCCTGGCGGTGTGCCGGGTGCGCTCTCTAACCAGCCTGCGCCTGCCAACGCCGCGCCAATCTCCACGCCGCCGGCCAACCCGCAGAACGGTCAGCAAACGAATCAGCAGACGACCTCGACCGCGAACAGTGCCGGCCCGCGTAACAGCAGCCGTAACGAAACGACCAACTATGAAGTCGACCGGACTATCCGCCATACCAAACTGAACACGGGAGATATTCAGCGTCTCTCTGTTGCCGTGGTGGTGAACTACAAAACGCTGCCGGACGGTAAACCGCTGCCGCTCACGGCAGAGCAGATGAAGCAGATCGAAGATTTGACCCGCGAAGCGATGGGCTTCTCTGAAAAACGTGGCGATACCCTCCACGTTGTGAACTCACCGTTCAACCCGGTGGATGAGACCGGTGGCGAACTGCCGTTCTGGCAACAGCAGGCGTTCTTCGATCAGCTGATGTCCGCAGGCCGCTGGCTGCTGGTGCTGATTGTCGCGTGGCTGCTGTGGCGTAAGGGTGTCCGTCCTCAGCTTCAGCGTCGCGCTGAAGCCGAAAAAGCTGCGCTGGAACAGAAGAACGCGCGTCCGGACGAGGAAGAAGCGGTTGAAGTTCGTCTCAGCAAAGATGAACAGATGCAGCAGCGCCGTGCTAACCAGCGTATGGGCGCAGAGGTGATGAGCCAGCGCATTCGCGAAATGTCAGATAACGATCCGCGCGTCGTCGCGCTGGTCATCCGCGGTTGGATGGGTAACGAACATGAGTAATACGCTTACAGGCACCGATAAGAGCGTCATCCTGCTGATGACCATTGGCGAAGATCGCGCGGCGGAGGTGTTTAAACACCTCTCTCAGCGAGAAGTGCAGATCCTCAGCGCGGCGATGGCCAACGTGCGCCAGATCTCCAACAAGCAACTGACCGAAGTGCTGGCGGAGTTTGAGCAGGAAGCCGAGCAGTTTGCTGCGCTCAACGTCAACGCCAACGAATACCTGCGCTCCGTGCTGGTTAAGGCGCTGGGCGAAGAGCGCGCCGCCAGCCTGCTGGAAGATATTCTCGAAACGCGCGACACCGCCAGCGGGATCGAAACGCTCAACTTTATGGAGCCGCAAAGCGCCGCCGATCTTATTCGCGACGAGCACCCGCAGATTATCGCCACCATTCTGGTCCACCTCAAACGGGGGCAGGCGGCCGATATTCTGGCGCTGTTCGACGAGCGCCTGCGCCACGACGTGATGCTGCGTATCGCCACCTTCGGCGGCGTCCAGCCAGCCGCGCTGGCGGAGCTGACCGAAGTGCTGAACAACCTGCTCGACGGCCAGAACCTCAAGCGCAGCAAAATGGGCGGCGTGAGAACGGCAGCGGAAATCATCAACCTGATGAAAACGCAGCAGGAAGAGGCGGTTATTACGGCGGTGCGCGAGTTCGACGGCGAACTGGCACAGAAAATTATCGACGAGATGTTCCTGTTCGAAAACCTGGTCGAAGTGGACGATCGCAGCATCCAGCGCCTGCTTCAGGAAGTGGATTCGGAGTCCCTGCTTATCGCCCTCAAAGGCGCCGAGCAGCCGCTGCGCGAGAAGTTCCTGCGCAACATGTCTCAGCGTGCGGCCGATATCCTGCGCGACGACCTGGCCAACCGTGGCCCGGTGCGTTTGTCTCAGGTGGAGAACGAACAGAAAGCGATCCTGCTTATTGTTCGTCGTCTGGCAGAAACCGGCGAGATGGTGATTGGCAGCGGAGACGACACCTATGTCTGATGAACTGTCGTGGAAGCGCTGGACGCCTGACGACCTCTCCCCTCCCACCGCAGAGTTCACCCCTGCCATAGTGTCGTCCGATGAGGGCGACGCCGGGGCGGGCGTGCCCGAGCTGAGTGAAGAGGAACAGCGCGCCCAGATGCTGGCCCAGATGCAAATGCAGGCGCACGAGCAGGGCTTCAACGCCGGGATGAACGAAGGCCGTCAGACCGGGCACGCACAGGGTTATCAGGAAGGGCTGGCGAAAGGTTTAGAGCAGGGCATTGAGCAGGCGCGCCAGCAGCAGGCGCCGCTGCATGCCCGCATGCAGCAGCTGGTGAGCGAGTTTCAGCACACGCTGGATGCGCTGGACAGCGTGATTGCTTCGCGCCTGATGCAGATGGCGCTGGAGGCGGCCCGTCAGGTGATCGGCCAGACGCCGGTCGTGGATAACGCCGCGCTGATTAAGCAAATCCAGGGGCTGCTCCAGCAGGAGCCGCTGTTCAGCGGCAAACCGCAGCTGCGCGTGCATCCTGATGATTTGCAGCGCGTGGAAGAGAGCCTCGGCGCGACGCTGAGCCTGCACGGCTGGCGGCTGCGCGGCGATCCGTCGCTCCATCACGGAGGCTGTAAGGTCTCGGCGGATGAGGGCGATCTGGATGCCAGCGTCGCGACCCGCTGGCAGGAACTGTGCCGCCTGGCGGCACCGGGAGTCGTCTGATGACCGCTCGCCTTACGCGCTGGCTTAACACGCTCGATAATTTTGAAACGAAGATGGCGCAGCTGCCATCCGTTCGTCGTTATGGACGCCTGACGCGTGCCACCGGTCTGGTCCTGGAAGCCACGGGTCTGCAACTTCCGCTCGGCGCCACCTGCGTGATTGAGCGTCAGGACGGGAGTGAGACGCGTGAAGTGGAAAGTGAAGTGGTCGGGTTTAACGGCCAGCGACTGTTTCTGATGCCCCTTGAGGAAGTGGAAGGGATTTTGCCCGGCGCCCGCGTCTACGCAAAAAACATCAGCGGTGACGGCCTGCAAAGCGGCAAACAGCTCCCGCTCGGTCCGGCGCTGCTGGGCCGCGTGCTGGACGGGAGCGGCAAACCGCTCGATGGCCTGCCCTCCCCTGATACCACCGAAACCGGCGCGCTGATCACCCAACCCTTTAACCCGCTGCAACGCACGCCAATCGAGCACGTACTGGATACCGGCGTGCGGCCAATTAACGCCCTGCTCACCGTGGGACGCGGCCAGCGTATGGGGCTGTTTGCCGGCTCCGGCGTGGGTAAATCGGTCCTGCTCGGCATGATGGCGCGTTATACCCAGGCGGACGTTATCGTCGTCGGCCTGATTGGTGAGCGTGGTCGCGAAGTCAAAGATTTCATCGAAAACATTCTTGGTGCGGAGGGTCGCGCCCGCTCGGTGGTGATCGCCGCCCCGGCGGACGTGTCACCGCTGCTGCGTATGCAGGGTGCCGCCTACGCCACGCGTATCGCGGAAGATTTCCGCGACCGGGGCCAGCACGTGCTGCTGATTATGGACTCCCTGACCCGCTACGCGATGGCGCAGCGTGAGATTGCGCTGGCCATCGGCGAGCCGCCCGCGACCAAAGGTTACCCGCCGTCGGTCTTCGCCAAGCTCCCGGCGTTGGTTGAGCGTGCGGGGAACGGCATCAGCGGCGGAGGCTCCATCACCGCGTTCTATACGGTACTGACCGAAGGCGATGACCAGCAGGACCCGATTGCCGATTCTGCGCGCGCGATCCTCGACGGCCATATCGTGCTGTCGCGCCGTCTGGCCGAAGCCGGGCACTACCCGGCGATTGATATTGAAGCCTCGATCAGCCGTGCGATGACGGCCCTGATCACTGAGCAACACTACGCCCGCGTGCGTAACTTCAAACAACTGCTCTCCAGCTTCCAGCGCAACCGCGATCTGGTAAGCGTCGGGGCGTACGCCAAAGGCAGCGATCCGATGCTCGATAAAGCGATTGCCCTGTGGCCGCAGCTGGAGGCATTTCTGCAACAGGGTATTTTTGAACGCGCCGACTGGGAAGATTCCCTCCAGGCACTGGAGCTGATTTTCCCGCAGGTGTAACACAGGTGGAGGGCGAAGGTCATGGCGCAGAACAGCGCGTTATCAACGCTGAAAGATCTGGCTGAAAAAGAAGTTGATGATGCCGCATTGCAACTTGGCGCAATGCGACGCGGGTGCCAGCAGGCTGAAGAACAGTTGAAGATGTTAATCGACTATCAGCATGAATATCGCACCAACCTTAACACCGACATGACGCAGGGCATTGGTAGCCAGCGCTGGATTAACTATCAGCAGTTTATCCAGACGCTGGAAAAGGCGATTGAGCAGCATCGCCAGCAGCTTAACCAGTGGACGCAAAAAGTCGATACCGCGCTGAATTTCTGGCGCGAGAAAAAACAGCGGTTGCAGGCCTGGCAAACCTTACAGGACCGGCAGATTGCAGCCTCGACCCTGGCGGAAAACCGTCTGGATCAGAAAAAAATGGATGAGTTTGCCCAGCGCGCATCAATGAGGAAACCAGAATGATCACACTGCAACAACTGCTGATGACCGACAGCGACCCGTCCGGCGGCACGCTGACCGGAAAAGGCGCTGAGGGCGCGCAAGATTTTCTCTCTCTGCTGGCGGGCGCGCTGACCGAGACCACCGGCAAAGGCAAAGATGCTCCGCTGACGCTGGCCGATCTGAAAGCGGCGGGCAGCAAGCTGTCGACAGCGGCACAGGAAAAAAACGGTGATACCACGCTCCAGGCCAAAATCGCCGAGCTGCTCTCCCGCCAGGAGACCCTGACTGATGAAGATACCGCCGTCTCCCTGCAAAGCCTCGTCTCCGGCCTGAAACCCGCAGCGAATACGGATGCGCTGAAGGCGCTGACCCGGACGGACGCGAAAGCAAACAGCGAGACCACGACTGAAGAAGAGGAGCTGGCCGGGTTAAGCGCGCTGATGGCGATGTTACCGCACCAGCAGACTACCACCCCAATGGCGACGCAGCCAGCAAGCACCGGGGAGGTCGCCCCCCGTGCCGCTCTCCCCTCTGCGCTAGCCCAGACGGACAACGGCCAGCATCAGCCGCTTAGCCATGCGTTAACGGGTCAGGAAAAAACGTCGGTTCAGGACAGCGACACGTCGCTGCCCGCCACGGCAGCCGTTACGCCAGCTGTTGCCGCCCTCGCGGAGAAGCAGGACGTAGTGAGCACGGCGTCGTCTGCCGCCAGCCCAACCGCGACGCTGGCCCCGATCGTTAGTCACCTGGCACCCCCCCAGCCTGCCGCTACCGTTGCGACCGCGCCGGTGTTAAGCCAGCCGCTGGGCACGCACGAATGGCAGCAGAATCTAAGCCAGCACATCACCCTGTTCACCAGACAGGGCCAACAGACCGCAGAGCTACGCCTGCACCCGGAAGATCTGGGTCAGGTGCAAATTTCGCTTAAGCTGGATGACAACCAGGCGCAGTTGCAGATGGTTTCGCCCCACAGCCACGTTCGTGCGGCGCTGGAAGCGGCCCTGCCGATCCTGCGCACGCAGCTTGCGGAAAACGGCATTCAGCTTTCCCAAAGCAGCGTCAGCAGCGAAGGCTTTGCCGGGCAGCAGCAATCTTCATCCGGGCAACAACAGCATGCTTCGCGTTCAGGCCAGCATGACGGGTTTAACGAGGAGAACGAAGAGTTATTGCCAACCCCTGCCGCCCTGCAATCCGCCGCGCGCGGCAGCCGTGCCGTAGACATCTTTGCCTAAACGCCAGAGGTAACGTGATTATCCCCGTCTTTTCCACGCTTTGACCTAAGCCGGACACGGGATAATCACCGTATTAAGCTGTACCGAAACAGGAAGCTCGTATCAGATGACAGACTCCGCTATCACCAAAAAAAGCAAGCGTTCCATCTGGATCCCGCTGCTGGTGTTGATTACCCTCGCGGCCTGCGCCACCGCAGGCTACAGTTACTGGCGTATGCAGCAGGAACCCTCAAGCGCAGCCGCCAAAGCTGAAGCGCCGCCTCCACCGGCGCCGGTCTTCTACCCGTTGGATACGTTCACCGTGAACCTCGGCGATGCGGATCGCGTGCTTTACGTGGGCATTACGCTGCGTCTGAAAGATGAAGCGACCCGTGCACGTCTGAACGACTACCTGCCAGAAGTGCGTAGCCGTCTGCTGCTGCTGTTTTCTCGTCAGGATGCCTCCGCGCTCGCCACCGATGTGGGCAAGCAAAAGCTGGTCGATGCGATCAAACAGACGCTGGCGACCCCGCTGGTCAACGGCCAACCTAAGCAGGAAGTCACTGACGTTCTGTATACAGCCTTCATTCTGCGGTAACGACATGGGCGACAGTATTCTTTCTCAGGCAGAAATCGATGCGCTGCTCAATGGCGACAGCGATAAGAGTGACGATCCGAAGCCGGGTCTGACCGGCGACGATAATATTCGTCCCTACGATCCCAATACCCAGCGTCGCGTGGTGCGCGAGCGTTTACAGGCGCTGGAGATCATCAACGAACGTTTCGCACGTCAGTTCCGAATGGGGCTGTTTAACCTGCTGCGTCGTAGCCCGGATATCACCGTCGGTGCGATCCGCATTCAGCCGTATCATGAGTTTGCCCGCAACCTGCCGGTGCCAACCAACCTTAACCTGATCCATCTGAAACCGCTGCGTGGTACCGGCCTGGTGGTGTTCTCGCCAAGCCTGGTGTTCATCGCGGTGGATAACCTGTTCGGTGGCGATGGCCGTTTCCCGACCAAAGTGGAAGGCCGCGAGTTTACCCATACCGAACAGCGCGTTATCAACCGCATGCTGAAGCTGGCGCTGGAATCCTACAGCGACGCGTGGAAAGCGATTAACCCGCTGGAAGTGGAGTACGTCCGTTCCGAGATGCAGGTGAAGTTTACCAACATCACCACTTCACCGAATGACATCGTGGTGAACACCCCGTTCCACGTCGAAATCGGCAACCTGACGGGCGAGTTCAACATCTGCCTGCCGTTCAGCATGATTGAACCGCTGCGCGAACTGCTGGTGAACCCGCCGCTGGAGAACTCACGCCATGAAGATCAGAACTGGCGTGAGAACCTGGTGCGCCAGGTTCAGCACTCGCAGCTGGAGCTGGTGGCTAACTTTGCCGACATCTCCATGCGGTTATCGCAGATCCTGAAATTACAACCCGGCGACGTTTTGCCGATAGATAAACCCGACCGCATTATTGCCCATGTGGATGGCGTACCCGTGCTGACAAGCCAGTACGGCACAATTAACGGCCAGTATGCGTTACGCGTTGAGCACTTGATCAACCCGATTTTGAATTCGCTGAATGAGGAACAGCCCAAATGAGTGACATGAACAATCCGTCCGATGAAAACAGCGGAGCACTGGACGATCTGTGGGCTGACGCGTTAAACGAGCAAAAAACGACGCCGACGAAAAGCGCGGCAGACGCGGTCTTCCAGCAGTTAGGCGGCGGCGACGTCAGCGGGACGTTACAGGACATCGACCTGATTATGGACATTCCGGTCAAGCTGACCGTTGAGCTGGGCCGCACCCGCATGACTATTAAAGAGCTGCTGCGCCTGACGCAGGGTTCCGTTGTAGCCCTGGACGGTTTAGCGGGTGAGCCACTGGATATTCTGATCAACGGCTACCTGATTGCACAGGGCGAAGTAGTGGTGGTGGCCGATAAATACGGCGTACGTATCACCGACATCATTACCCCTTCCGAACGTATGCGTCGCCTGAGCCGTTAAGTATGAAAACCCAGGCAACACTGTCCGCGCCCTCCGCCGTACCCGGCTCCCCGCTGCTTCAGGTGAGCGGCGCGCTGTTCGGTATTATTGCCTTTATCCTTATCGCCGCCTGGCTGGCAAAGCGTTTCGGGCTGGCGGGGAAAACGGCCGGCACGCGCGGACTGAAGGTCAGCGCCAGCACCACACTCGGGCCACGCGAGCGCGTGGTCATTGTGGAAGTGGAAGATGCGCGACTGGTGCTGGGCGTGACTGCCTCCAGCATTAACGTTCTTCACACGCTGCCCCCTGCGCCTGTCACGGTGGAGGCTAACGCCCAGGCCCCTGCGGATTTTCAGTCCGTTATGAAGAGTTTGCTCAAGCGTTCCGGGAGATCCTGATGCGCCGTTTGTTATTGCTTACGCTGGCAGGTCTGGGCCTGTTCGCGCCTTCTGTGTATGCGCAGCTGCCGGGGCTGGTTTCCACGCCGCTGGCGAACGGGGGACAAAGCTGGTCCCTCTCCGTGCAGACGCTGGTGTTCATCACCTCGCTGACCTTTATCCCGGCGATCCTGCTGATGATGACCAGTTTCACCCGCATCATCATTGTGTTTGGTCTGCTGCGAAATGCGCTCGGCACGCCGTCCGCGCCGCCCAATCAGGTGCTGCTGGGTTTAGCCCTGTTCCTGACCTTTTTCATTATGTCGCCGGTGATCGACAAGATTTACACCGAGGCGTACCAGCCGTTCAGCGAAGATAAAATTTCCATGCAAGTTGCCCTGGAAAAGGGGGCTCAGCCATTACGTGAATTTATGCTTCGCCAGACGCGCGAAGCGGATTTGGCCCTGTTTGCCCGTCTCGCTAACACGGGCGAGTTACAGGGACCGGAAGCGGTGCCGATGCGCATTCTGCTGCCAGCGTATGTGACCAGTGAGCTGAAAACGGCGTTCCAGATTGGCTTCACCATTTTCATTCCGTTCCTGATTATTGACCTGGTGATCGCCAGCGTCCTGATGGCGCTCGGGATGATGATGGTCCCGCCCGCAACCATTGCCCTGCCCTTTAAGATCATGCTGTTCGTGCTGGTCGACGGCTGGCAGCTGCTGGTCAGCTCGCTGGCGCAGAGTTTCTACAGTTGAGGAGCGCGCAATGACGCCTGAGTCGGTCATGATGATGGGCACGGAAGCGATGAAAGTCGCGATTGCCGTCGCCGCGCCCCTGCTTCTGGTTGCGCTGGTAACCGGTCTGATTATCAGTATTCTTCAGGCCGCCACGCAGATTAACGAAATGACCCTGTCGTTCATCCCGAAGATCATCGCCGTCTTCGTGGCGATTATCGTTGCCGGGCCCTGGATGCTCAATTTGCTGCTGGACTACATGCGCAACCTGTTCACCAATCTGCCTTACATCATCGGCTGACGGACGATGCTGCAATTCACCAGCGATCAGTTTGTTCAGTGGCTCGGGATCTATTTCTGGCCGATGCTGCGCATCATGGCGCTGATCTCCACCGCCCCCATACTCAGTGAAAAGTCGGTGCCTAAACGCATCAAAATTGGGTTGGGCATAGTTATCACCATTATCGTTGCCCCTTCCCTGCCGGCGGTGGATATTCCGATTTTTTCCCCGAATGCGATCTGGATTGCCCTGCAACAGGTGATGATTGGCGTGGCGGTCGGGTTTACGATGCAGCTCGCCTTCGCCGCGGTACGAACGGCGGGCGAACTGATCGGTTTGCAGATGGGTCTGTCTTTCGCGACGTTCGTTGACCCGGGCAGCCATCTGAATATGCCCGTGCTGGCGCGTATTATCGACCTGCTGGCGATGCTGTTGTTTCTCTCGTTCAACGGCCACCTGTGGCTCATCTCTATGCTGGTGGACACCTTCCACACGCTGCCGATTGGCGACAACCCGGTGAACAGTAACGCTTTTCTGGCGCTGGTGCGGGCTGCCGGGCTGATCTTCCTCAACGGGCTGATGCTGGCGCTGCCTGTCATAACCCTGTTGCTCACCGTTAACCTCGCATTGGGTTTACTCAACCGAATGGCCCCGCAGCTGTCGGTATTCGTCATCGGCTTTCCGGTGACGTTGACGGTTGGTCTTTTATTAATGTCATTATTGATGCCACTTATCGCCCCCTTCTGCGAGCATTTATTCAGCGAGATATTCAATCTCTTAGCGGATATTGTCAGCGAACTTCCACGCAAATAATAACCCGTAGTGTTTGCAATGTCTTTCTGAGGATATTCCTAAAAATAATCTTGAAAAACATCTACCAGGATATATCTGACGCGGTTTAAATGTTTCTAACCACCTCACAATACTTAATATTTACTTTACTTTAAGATGATTCCTGGCAAATTATACGTAACTTTACGGGATAGTGAGTTCGCCTGAAAGTCTTTGTCATGCTCACAGGTTTTATTAGATTTTTTCCATCCCGTATGGCTGTTTATGAGCTCTCAGGCAGGTGGTGAATTATCGTTACGCATTGAGTGAGGGTATGCCATGTCAACGATCATTATGGATTTATGCAGCTACACCCGGCTAGGGTTAACCGGGTACTTAGCAAGCAGAGGGGTAAGAAAGAGAGACATCAACGATGCACACACCGTTGAAGAACTCGCAGCCGCTTGTGAGTCTCACAAGCCCGGCGTGGTGTTTATTAATGAGGACTGTTTCATTCACGACCCCGCTAACAGTCAGCACATTAAGCAGATCATTAATCAGCATCCCAGAACCCTGTTTATTGTTTTTATGGCGATCGCCAATATTCATTTCGATGAGTATTTGTTGGTGCGTAAAAACTTATTAATCAGTTCGAAATCGATTAAACCAGAGTCGCTTGATGACATTCTGGGCGATTATTTGAATAAAGAAGTTAAGAATGTAGGGGCGGTTAACTTACCCACCCTATCATTAAGCAGAACTGAATCAAGTATGCTAAGAATGTGGATGGCTGGACAAGGGACAATTCAGATCTCAGACCAGATGAATATCAAGGCAAAAACAGTATCGTCACACAAAGGAAATATTAAAAGGAAAATTAAAACGCATAATAAGCAAGTGATATACCATGTCGTACGCCTGACAGATAATGTGACGAATGGGATTTTCGTTAATATGCGCTAATTTGCACGGCCATGTTGTACCCTACCTTGATCTCTGGCCTGGCCAGAGATTTTGCTTTTCAGCAGCCGGGCCGGGGAGAAGACGCCCCCGACGCCGCCCTATTCCGCCGTTTCCACAAAGATCCCATCCGGGTGCCCCAGTTCGTTGAAGAACCAGATGCCGAGCGGGTAATCTTCCAGCGACACCAGATACATTGTGCCTTCATTAAACTCTTCTATTGCCAGCACCACGCCCGGGCGGCGCGGCCCACCGTCCGTTTTGACGGTTACCCGATCGTTGACCTTCATACATTCCTCCTGTGGTTTTGAGCCAGTGTAGAACAAATTATCCTGGCTGGCATCGCCGCCTGACGCGAATGGCGTTTTTGTGTGCGGTCTATACTTAGCTGTTGAGACGGTTAAATGAGGAGCCCGCCATGAAGACTGACAAAGAGTACAGCGACACCATTAAGCGTGAGGTGGAAGTGGATGTCGATGCCCTGCTTGCCGCCATTAATGAAATCAGTGAGTCCGAAGTTCATCGCGCGGAGGATAATTCAGACCGTGTCGTGGTCAATGGTCGTGATTACCATACCTACCGTGAACTGGCTGAAGCATTCGAGCTGGATATCCATGACTTTAGTGTCTCGGAAACGAACCGCTAAGGCGAAAAAAATCCCGGTCATGGGGATGACCGGGATCAAACTTGCTTATGCAAGAAGCACTTGTAAATTCGTTACACCAGGAAATCTGATGCAGGTAAGACATTATCCCCAACAGATTTGTCTTACAAGCATATATTCTCTTAGCGAATATTATATTTTATACATGTGAATTTTGGTTATGAGTATAAACATGCGCTGCGTGTGGGTTTATCGGGATCGTTTCCACTTCAACGGGACATCAATGCTGAGTTTTTTTAAGACTTTTCTTAGATGAACATCATTATTCAGGAGACGTTATGCCTTCGCTAAAGGAGACTCTGCTCGTCTTTACCGATCTCGACGGTACGCTGCTGGATTTTCACACTCTCGACTGGCAGCCTGCCGCTTCGTGGCTGAAGAGATTACAGGATGAACAGGTACCAGTCATTCTGTGCAGCAGCAAAACCGCGTCCGAAATGCGTGACATCCAGCAGGAACTTGGCCTTGGCGGGCTGCCCTACATTGCGGAAAACGGCGCGGTGATCCAGCCTGACGTACGGTGGGAAAACGCCGCACGGTTCATCTCAGAAAAGAAGCATGACGATATCCGGCAGTTTATTGCCCGGGTACGCCAGGAGATGCATCTGAAATTCACCACCTTCGACGATGTGGATGAGCGCGTGGTCGCCGAATGGACCGGGCTAAGCCGTCCCCGAGCGGCGCTTGCACGTAAACACGAGGCTTCCGTGACGCTGATCTGGCGTGACAGTGATGAACAAATGAAACGCTTCGCAGCCGAACTGGCCCGGCAGGGACTGAAGATCGTCCCGGGTGCTCGCTTCTGGCATATTCTGGACACGAGCTGTGGCAAAGACGTGGCGGTGCACTGGCTTGTGGAACAGTATCGCCTGCACGACGGATTTGACCCGACAACGCTGGGCCTGGGCGACGGCCCCAATGATGCCCCTCTGCTGGACAGCGTAGCCTTCGCCGTGGTGGTGAAAGGCTTCAACCGGGAGGGGGTCAGCCTTAAGAACAACGATCCCACACGGGTTTATCGCACTCAGCACACCGGACCGGCCGGCTGGCGCGAGGGGCTTGATTACTTTTTAACGTGATCCTGCCAGATGACCCGGTTACGCCCGCGCTGTTTCGCCTCATACAGACGCGCATCGGCGGTGGATTGCAGATTTTCGAAGTGATAATTGCCCTTCTCCTGCGCGCCAGAGACGCCAAACGACGCGCTCACGCGCAGGGTAGTACTTTTCTTAATCAGGATCTCTTTGCTGTCGATACGCTCACGGATCTGCTCTGCAACTTCCGCCGCCTCTTCAAGCGTCATGCCGGGCAGTACCACACAGAACTCTTCGCCGCCGACGCGCCCGGCAATATCTTTAGTGCGCAGGGTACTGGCAATCAGCCCCGCAGCATGGGACAACACCTTATCACCCGCCTGGTGCCCGAACCGGTCATTAATGCTCTTAAAGCAGTCAAGATCGATCTGGATGACAGAGAAAGGCAGCGCCTGCTGTTCACACTGCTTCGCCAGTATTTTCGCCCGCTCAAACAGCGCCCCACGATTATTCAACCGGGTCAGAGGGTCGTGCCAGGCCTGCCATTGCAGCGAATTCTGCAACGAATACATATTACTGACCATGCGCCGGATCACCAGCCACGAGATGAGCAGCATCGCGGTGAACAGCGCCCAAAGCAATGCCAGCACAATACTGATGCTGCCGAAATCGCCGCGCACCCCTTCTTCCAGGGTGTGCACGCGCAGGACGATGCCATCAAAGTGGTCGAGACGCTCCCAGCTGACAAAACGACTCCCCAGGCGAATGCCGCCTTCGGAATCCGATTCTATTGCGTGCGCTATCTGCGCTAGTTCGGGCGCGTCAAAATGATTAACGTCCGCAGCAGATGATCCAGACGTCGCGAGCAGGGTGAGACGACTGTCATACAGCTGGTATTCCCCTTCCGGGTTATCGCCTACGGCCTCCACCAGCAGACGACGCAGGGTGGCAAAGGTGAAATCCATCGCCACCACGCCATACCAGACGTGATTGTAATAAACAGGCACACTGGCGGTGATCAGCGGCTTCTTGCCCACAAAGGAGGAAGGAGGCGAGATAAACCAGCGCACGGCACGCGCACGGTTCTCACGCTCGGACTGTTGGGTAAACCAGGGCTGAGTGACCAGATGGTAGTAACGCTGCACGATATCGCTGGCATTTTCCGGCGTATCCGTTTCCAGAAAGAATCCGGCGCGAGAGACATAAATCACGCGCTCTTCGTTGCCGGAAGAACTGGATGCCAGACGCAATAAATACCCCACTTTAAGCGCGGCGGACAGTTCATTATCAAGAAACTCATCATCGCGATTCAGAAGGGTGGTCTTTTCAACGAAGGCATCAGACACACCGTTGATCGGCAATGTGCGCTGTTTATCAACCTCAATTTGCCAGGTGGGGGATGCGCGCAAACGGGCAAAACGCTTTACCGCATCATGTAGCACGCCAAACGCCAGCGGCGTTTCCAGCGCATCACGCATGCTGTGGCGAAAAAACAGCATTTTATCGACGCTGAACTGGAGTTGTCTGTCCAGCGCACTGGCAACCGTTTCCAGATGGTTACGCTGACTGGAGATATAGGCATCTTCCAGTACCACAACTTCGCGCCAGGTCAGGAGGGTGGAAAAGATCAGGACAACGATAAAACAGAGGTTAACAACCAAACGGGGATTGCTACGCTTATGCAGCCACTGCAAAAAAGATTGTTTTACAACAAAGGTATTGTGCTGCACACGCACTCCCTGAGTGTCGCTCACCATCCGATATGATAAGTCTTCTGCCAGTAAAAACGCCCGGCAAGGCCGGGCGTTGTGTGATTAAGCCTTATCGCGTTTTTGCCTTTTATCACCAGGCTGAAGCTCATCTTCACGAAAAGCCTCCCGCTTAATGCCGTATCCGTCATGCCACCGACACTCCACCATTCCACTGGAATAACCGGTGACAATCATGCATGGACCACCATTCTTTGGCTTAACTTCATCACTGACCAAAAAGACCATACCTGCCTCCTGTATCAGGGTGAAACGTTTTCAATTTAGACGAGGAATGGTCTTTTTGCATCCGGGGTCAGCAAAAATTAATGCGATTTTCCGCGTACTTTTTCTACCAGCTTGACCACTGCCACCACAATGACACCTACGATAAAGCCCAACACAAGGTTAAGCAGCGTCGGCAGAATGGCGGCGATCACCGAACCATGTCCCGACGCCAGATGTTCAATTGCATGATGCAGCGAAGCAACGCCGTGCACGATAATACCGCCGCCGACCAGGAACATCGCCAGAGTTCCCACTATCGACAAACTTTTCATCAGCCACGGTGCCAGCACCAGCAGGCTTTTGCCGATAACGCGGGCAATGGCGCTGGATTTTTTTTCCAGCCAGAAGCCGATATCATCCAGCTTGACGATCAGACCGACCAGCCCATACACCCCAACCGTTACAAGAATGGCAATCAACGAAAGCACCATGACCTGATTCATCAGCGGTGCTTCGGATACGATCCCAAGCGTAATCGCCACAATCTCGGCCGAAAGGATAAAGTCAGTACGGATCGCACCTTTGACCTTATCGCGCTCGAACGTTTTTGGATCCTGCGCGGCCAGCGCTTCCAGACGCTGCTGACGCATTTCCGGGGTGTCTTTCTCTTTGCGTGCGGCAAACATATGCAACACTTTTTCGGCACCCTCGAAGCACAGGAACGCCCCGCCAATCATCAGCAATGGCGTAATGGCCCAGGGTATAAAGGCGCTAATGAGAAGCGCCAGCGGAACAAGGATCACCTTGTTAATAAAGGACCCTTTCGCTACGCCCCACACCACCGGCAGCTCACGGTTCGCCCGCACGCCGCTGACCTGCTGCGCGTTAAGTGACAAGTCATCCCCCAGTACCCCGGCGGTTTTTTTCGCTGCCAGTTTCCCCATGACTGAAATGTCATCCAGCAAGGTGGCGATATCGTCCAGTAATGTTAATAAGCTACTTCCTGCCAAAATCTCTATCCTTCTTTTTTTGCTAATTAAGTGAATAGTATGGAACAAAACTCAGCGCCCGGAAACAGGCACCTCACGTCAACAAAAATTTCACATTAACAACACAATTAAAGCACTCGCCAGCCCGATAGTTTTGGCGTTAACTATGAGCGAACTTTTTATTTCGTCGTGAGGGACTATGCGTTTTCGGCATTTATTACCGCTCATTGGAGCACTTTTTTCCCTGTATATCATCTGGGGATCCACCTACTTTGTCATTCGTATTGGCGTGGAAAGCTGGCCCCCGCTGATGATGGCCGGTATTCGTTTCCTTACGGCTGGCGTGCTGCTGATGGCGTTTTTATTGCTGCGCGGCCACAGGCTACCGCCGCTGCGTCCCTTGCTTAACGCCGCCCTGATTGGCCTGCTGCTGCTGGCGGTGGGCAATGGCGCGGTAACCGTCGCCGAACACCAGAACGTGCCGTCGGGCATCGCCGCCGTGGTCGTCGCGACCGTGCCGCTGTTTACGCTCTGCTTTAGTCGTCTGTTCGGGATCCGCACCCGTAAGCTCGAATGGCTGGGCATCGCGATTGGGCTTGTGGGTATTATCATGCTGAACAGCGGCGGTAACCTGAGCGGAAACCCCTGGGCTGCCGTTATGATCATGATCGGCTCGATGAGCTGGGCGTTCGGCTCGGTCTACGGCTCCCGCATTGAGCTGCCCTCCGGGATGATGGCGGGTGCCATTGAAATGCTCGCGGCAGGCATCGTGCTGCTGATTGCCTCGGCGTTGACGGGTGAAAAACTGACGGCAATGCCAGATCTCTCAGGTTTCCTGGCCGTCGGGTATCTGGCCCTGTTTGGCTCGATTATTGCCATCAACGCCTATATGTACCTGATCCGCAACGTCTCACCGGCGGTTGCCACCAGCTACGCCTACGTTAACCCGGTGGTTGCCGTGCTGCTGGGTACCGGTTTTGCGGGCGAAGTGCTGTCGACGATTGAATGGCTGGCGCTGGGCGTGATTGTCTTTGCCGTGGTGCTGGTCACGCTGGGTAAATATTTACTGCCCGCGAAACCGATTGTCACGGCGTGTGAGGTGGAGAAACCGTGATCGGGTGAATGCCCTGGGTATCGATCTGCGCGGCCTGACCGCCGCCGCAGATCCACTCTTCCAGCCGCTCCGTCAGTTCCACGTCATTCAGCTTCATTCTTCCGCGCAGTGCGCACTCCCAGACAATCAGCACCCGCCAGCCTTGGGCGTAAAGCTGCGAAACATCGCGTTTATCACGCTCGACGTTCCTGCCAATCTTCTCCAGCCAGAAGTCGGTGCGTGTCGCCGGGACTTTAAACAGATAGCAGTCGTGATGATGCCAGAAACAGCCGTGGGTAAAGATGATGCATTGATACGCATCGATCACGAAATCAGGACGCCCGGCAAGCGTGGCATCCTGAACCCTGAATTCAAACCCGATGGAGGTAAGGAGGCCAGCGATCCGTTTTTCGATCGCGGTATCACGCGTGCCGATGGCACGCATGTTTTTACTCCGCGTGGCCTTATTGTGAACGTCCGCCATTGACGGCCTCACTCTGACGCAGCTGAACGGCCTTGCTGATGCGTGAGGCCAGCAGTTTTGCGACGGCGGCAAAGGCTGGCACCACCACCGAGTTGCCAAACTGACGATAGGCTTGTGTATCCGACACCGGAATGCGAAAACTGTAGCCCTGCGGCGCCTCAAAGCCCATTAAGCGGGCGCACTCGCGCGGCGTTAAGCGCCGCGGTCGGTGCTGTTGATTCTGAGGGTCGTCGAAATCTTTTTCGCCCAGCGCCTTATCCCAGCCCCGATCGATAAGAATTTCCGCGCCATCTTTGTAATAGCGCGCCGACAGCGTACGCGTCACGCTGTCAGGATTAAGCGGATTGACCATGCCAAACCCAAAGCCATTGCCTTTGGCCTGATGCTTTTTGGCATAGCGATAGAGGTATTTCCACAGCACTGGCGTCAGAATGAATTTCGCATCGACGGCGGGCTCCAGCAGATCGGCCACTGTCGGACGGCGCGCCGGATACAGCGAGGGCAAATCGCGCAGCGTAAAATCGCCTTTCAGATTGAGATCGCGGCGGAATCCCACCAGCACGATGCGTTCGCGGTGCTGTGGCAGGAAGTGTTTGCCGTCGATAATTTTCGGATCGTCCGGCCCCATGTCCTCTGCATCCGCCACGTCGTAACCCAGTTCATCCAGCGTTTGCATGATAATGCGGAAGGTTTTGCCGCCGTCATGACTCTTTAAATTCTTGACGTTCTCCAGCACAAAAATTGCCGGGCGGCGGGCATCAATAATCCGGGCAACATCAAAGAACAGTGTGCCCTGCGTATCACAGGCAAAGCCGTGCGCACGTCCCAGCGCGTTCTTTTTCGACACGCCAGCCAGTGAGAACGGCTGACACGGGAAGCCTGCCAGCAGCACATCGTGCGCCGGAATGGTGTTGCGAATGTGCTCAGCGGCTTCTTCGTCGCTGACGCCGGTTTTGTGGCTCAGGGTGACGTCGCGGATGTCGGCATTAAACTGGTGCTCGTCGGGGTCGCAGTACCAGTTCGCCTTATAGGTGCGGACGGCATGTTTGTTCCATTCACTGGTGAACACGCACTGCCCGCCAATAGCTTCAAATCCATGGCGAATGCCGCCAATACCGGCAAAGAGATCGATAAAGCGAAAGGCATAATTCGGATGCGCAGCAGGCGGGTGCGGCAGCAGGTTACGCAGATAACAGAACTCGCCGTCGCTCAGGCGGTGCCCTGCCCTGTCGCTTATCAGCAGCCGCTTGAGTATTGCCGGGCTCCAGTGGCTCTCGCCATGTGCCACCAGCTGGTTTGCCAGCGTTTTAGCATCATACATTTCCAGCAGCTGACGCAGGAGTGCCTGCACGGCTGCCGTTGATTTCTCAACCCGCTCAGGCGCGGGCACAGTCACTGATCGATTTTCCTGCATTCTCTTAACCGGACAATAAAGACAGAAAACAGAGTACCACAGTTCAGGATCGCACACTGCGACGGAAATGGGTCAATATCTGGCTGTCGGTTCCGAGGTAATCGCCCTGTAATTCGGCACTCAGCTTCGCCATAAACTGGATCAGAAAATCGGCATTGTGACGCGCAAGTTCGCGTCCCCGTGCGGTTTGCATGGTGTCCGGCAGGCGCAGGAGTTTGGTCTGAAAGTGATCGAGCGCGAAAGCTTTATCATCCAGCGCACGCGCCCCGGCAAACGGGTCGTCGGCATCAAACAACGCGGTGCCCAGCGCACCGGACACGGCAAAGACGCGCGCAAGGCCGATGGCGCCTAACGCCTCCAGCCGGTCGGCATCCTGGACCGTTTTGGCCTCCGGGCTTTGCGGCGCGATACCGGCACTGAAGCTGTGCGCTTCAATGGCATGCTCAACGGCCGCATACCGATCGGGCGGAAAATCAGGAAAATCGCGGCTCAGGATCTGGCGCGTTTCTCGCGCTGCCAGCCGCGAGGAGTGACTACGCTGCGGGTGATTTTTCGGCAGGCTGACAATGTCATGGAAGTAGCATGCGGTCAGCACAACCAGCGGATCGCAATCCCCGTCAGCCATAATGGCCTGCGCCGTCATCCAGACGCGGCGAAAATGGGCGATATCGTGCGCCGCATCATCAGTAAAATGATTTTCGTCGAGCCAGCGCTCAAAACGGTGCTGCCACTGCGCAAGTTCCATCATCCCATCCTGTTGCTCAAAAGAGAATGAATTATAATACACCCGAATCAAAATCCTAAATAAATAGAATTTAGAAATACTTAATAATAATTACCCGCTATATTTTCAATGAATTAATTCACGCGAAAAATAAAGAGACAAAAAGAAATATTTTGTAATATTTTTACCAGTTTAATTACATTTATTTTTGAACCTAAATAATAATCCATAGAATAGTATCAGCCATGTAGTTACGGAGGGTAATTACATATATTCAGACAATTTATATTTAAAGGGAATATATAATGAAAAGAAAAGTTCTGGCAATTCTCGTACCCGCGTTATTAATGGCTGGCGCAGCAAATGCGGCGGAAATGTATAACAAAGACGGCAACAAAGTTGACCTGTACGGTAAAGTTGATGCACGTCATACCTTCTCCGACAACCCAGGCGACGACGGCGATGAAACCTATGTCCAGATTGGTTTCAAAGGCGAAACACAAATTAATAACGATCTTATTGGTTACGGCCAGTGGGAATATAAAACCTACGCTAACGATACCGAAGGCGCAGGCGACACCTCTTTTAACCGTCTGGCCTTTGCTGGCCTGAAATACGGCGAATATGGCTCATTCGATTATGGCCGTAATTACGGCGTCGTGTATGACGTTGAAGCCTGGACCGATATGCTGCCAGTATTTGGTGGCGACTCCTATACCTGGACCGACAACTATATGGTTGGCCGTACTAACGGTGTGGCGACCTACCGTAATAATGACTTCTTCGGTCTGGTTAACGGCCTGAACTTTGCACTGCAATATCAGGGTGCTAATGAAGGTGCTAACGCAAACGAAAATCAGGAAGGCACCAAAAACGGCCATGATGATGTTCGTTTCCAGAACGGCGACGGCTTCGGTATGTCAACTACCTATGACTTCGATTTCGGTCTGTCGCTGGGTGCCGCTTATTCATCGTCTGACCGTACCAACGACCAGGTTGCTTACGGCGCAGGTACCTATAATCGCTTCAGCAAATATGCCGGCGGTGAACGTGCGGAAGCGTGGACAATCGGTGCAAAATACGATGCGAATGATGTCTACCTGGCAATGATGTATGCGGAAACCCGCAACATGACTCCGTACGGCAACGATGGCATCGCCAACAAAACTCAGAACTTTGAAGCCGTAGCACAGTACCAGTTTGACTTCGGTCTGCGTCCATCCCTGGCGTGGGTCTATTCAAAAGGCATCGATTTGGGTGGTAACGATTATCATCCAGGCAATGGTTATGACTATGTAGACCAGGATCTGGTTAACTACATCGACGTGGGCATGACCTACAGCTTCAACAAGAACTTCTCCACCTACGTTGATTATAAAATCAACCTGCTGGACGAAGATGATGCCTTCTACAATGACAACGGTATTGCAACCGATGACATCGTTGGCATCGGTATGATCTACCAGTTCTGATCCCCATAAATAGCAAAGCCCGCAACGCGGGCTTTTTTTATTTGACGCTGAAATATTACGGCGCTTCCTGCAAGGCCAGGCGAACAAACCCGTTATTCTGTGCCAGTAATTCATGCGCTTTCCAGGCATCCATACCCGTCAGCACCATAAGCACCGCCGTTTTACACTGATGGTTACAGCTTTCCAGCGCCGCCTTCGCCTGCGCCCGGGAGCATCCCCCCGCTTCCATTACAATGGCAATTTGTCGCTCGGCCCATCTGGTATTGCTTGCCTCCAGATCAACACGCAGGTTGCTGTACACCCGTCCTGTCCGTATCGCCAGACCGGTGGTGACCATATGCATTATCATGCTTTGCGCAATGCCCGCTTTGGCGTTGGTATACCCGGCAACCACATCCGCGCCCAGATCGGGGGCAATAACCATGCTCGCCAGCTGCGCCGCTTCACTTTGCGCATCCTCCGTAATGAGCGCGACCGTTGAGCCCAGAGACCACGCATGACGCATCGCGCCCCAAACCCATGGCGTTTTGCCGCTGACGGACAGCGCCAGCATCATGTCATGCTCGCCGAATTTTATCGTCTGAAGGTCGGCAACGCCGCGCGCGTAGCTTCCGGCGTTATCGCCTGCTGTCATCGCAATGACCGGATGTTTTCCCGGCGCGAACGCTTCTGCCGCCTGCTTCGCCACGCCTCCGGACGCGCCTGCGCCGATCAGCACCAGACGTCCGCCGTGACTAAGCGTCGCCGCCGCGTTATCCACCACGCGAGCCAGCATACTTAAGTGAGGGGTAAGTGCAGAAGAGATTTGTGCGTCATCCTGGTGTATGACATTAAGCATATCCAGCGTAGATAATCTGTCGATGTTCATCGTGCTGGCGTGCCGTCTTTCCCTGGCCGTACCGGTAAGCATAATGCTCATAAACTGCCTCCTTATTATGAGTACCCCCACACTATAAAGTGTTTTATACAGGTCACATGAGAGAAGGCTCACGAAACGCCTCTCTTTACATGGCTTTATGAAATGCCCGTCATCAGCGATAATTAGCCCTTTCTTTTTCATCGCGGAGTGTTAATGAGCGATTTGCAGCCCTTCCCCCCGACGCGCAAGCGCCCTATGAAGCTGAATACGCTGGTTACGCTGATGGTGTGCGCCATTATCGGCTCTGTGCTGCTGGTGGTCTTCGCGCTGTACTCTGTGCAGATCACCCGTGCCACGCGCGATGACGTGAAAGATACTGCGCTGGGTATCGCCCGAACGCTGGCCGACAGCCCGGAGATCAAGCGTGGCCTGATGGAATCGCCGCAGGCTGGCATCATCCAGCCGATTGCCCAGGCGGTGACGAAGCGCAACGACCTGCTGTTTACCGTGGTTACCGACCTGCGTGGGATCCGCTATTCCCATCCAAACGAAGCGCTGTTAGGTTTGCATTTTATTGGCGACGATCTGACGCCCGCCCTCGAAGGGAAAGAGAATGTCTCCGTGAACCGCGGCGCGCTCGCGGAAGCACTGCGCGTCTTTACGCCCGTTTATGACGATCGGCACGACCAGATCGGCGTGGTCGTGGTGGGTATTTCGCTGAATAAAGTTGAAGATCAGATTGCCCGCGGTCGGCTCAATGCCGTGTGGACCATCTTATTCAGCGTTCTGATGAGCTCAGTGGCGATATGGGGTCTGGTCCGGGTTCTGAAACGTATTCTCTTCGGGCTTGAGCCTTACGAGATCTCCGCCCTCTTTGAGCAGCGCCAGGCCATGTTGCAGTCCCTGCGCGAAGGCGTGATGGCTGTTGATATGCACGGGCGCGTGACGATGATTAACCACACCGCCAGAGAAATTTTGCTTCTGAGCTCGGGTGAGCACTCCGAGAGCAGCGGCGAACCACTGCTGGCCAGCCTGCGGGAAGTGGCGAAAACCGGCATTGCTCGTCAGGATCAAGAGATCGGCTGTAACGGACGGCTACTGCTGTGCAACATGGTCCCCGTGAAAAGCCAGAATCAGGTCATCGGGGCAATCAGCACCTTCCGCGATAAGACCGAAATCAGCCAGTTAATGCAGCGTATCGATGGTATGGTCAACTATGTTGATGCCCTGCGCTCACATACGCATGAGTTTATGAACAAGCTGCACGTGATCCTCGGCCTGCTGCACATGAAGCGCTACGATAAGCTGGAAGAGTACATCATCCAGACCGCACAGAATTATCAGACGGATATCGGCGCGATACAGCGCAAGGTTAAATCGCCGGTCATTGCGGGTTTCCTGCTGGGTAAAATCAACCGCGCCAAAGAGGCGGGAGTGACCCTGACGCTGGCCGAGGAGAGTCAGCTTCCTGACACCAGCAATGAAGAGCAGGTTGCGGTTCTGATCACCGTGCTGGGCAATTTAATCGAAAATGCCCTGGATGCGATGGAAGGTCAGCCGGAAGGCGAGATCGGCCTGCTGCTGCATTATCAGAACGGCTGGCTGAGCGGTGAGGTCAGCGATGACGGTCCCGGCATTGATCCCGAGCGGCTGGAGGCTATTTTTACAAAGGGCTACTCAACAAAAGGTGAAAACCGTGGCGTTGGGCTGTTCCTTGCACGTCAGCAGATCCAGAACCTGGGCGGAGATATTACCGTCGAGTCGGAGCCTGGCGTATTTACCCAATTTTTTGTTCAGATCCCCTGGGATAGCGAGAGGAATATCGCGTGATAAATGTATTAATTGTCGATGATGACGCCATGGTAGCCGACCTCAACCGTCTGTATGTTAACCGCGTTGAGGGTTTTAACTGCTGCGGCGTCGCTTCCACGCTCAACCAGGCCGAAGCATTGATCGCAAACCCAGGCCAGCCGATCGATCTGGTGCTGCTGGATGTCTATATGCAGCAGGATAACGGGCTGGATCTATTGCCCATCATCCGGGCATCGGGCCGCCCGATTGACGTTATCATGATTTCGTCAGCCTCCGACGCCGCAACGATCCAGACGTCGATGCACTATGGCGTGGTGGATTACCTGATTAAACCGTTCCAGTTCCCGCGTTTTGAAGAGGCGCTGAACGGCTGGAAGGCAAAGCGCAGTCTGATGGGCTCGCATCAGTATTATGAACAGGCCGACGTCGACAGGCTGATCCACGGCGGCGCGCCGGAGCTGGCCGACAGCAAAAAATTACCGAAAGGCTTAACGCCGCAGACGCTGCGCACCATTTGCCAGTGGATCGACAGCCATCCGGAGATAGAATTTTCCACCGACGATCTGGCGAATGCGGTCAACATTTCCCGCGTCTCCTGCCGCAAATACCTGATCTGGCTGGCGCAAATCAATATCCTGTTCACCAGCATTCACTACGGTGCCACCGGTCGACCGGTATATCGCTATCGTTTGCAGCCGGAACAGGTCGGCCTGCTCAAACAGTACTGCCAGTAATTCGGTAGCTGTCGTCCAGAAGGGTAAAACGGAAGTGGTGCATCGAGGAGATCACCACTTCTTTTGTTTTGGTGACAAAAATGGCTTCAATATCGGGGCGCGAACGCAGCGCGGCGCAGCCCTGCTCCACGCCCATGCCGTAGATCAGCGTGGTCCAGATATCGCCGTCGAGGGAGTCTTGCGAAATAATCGTCACGCTGTCCAGTTCGTTATCCAGCGGGTAGCCGGTACGCGGGTCAAGTATGTGATGATAACGTTTGCCGTTCTGCTCGAAGTAGCGCTCATAGGTGCCTGACGTCACAACCGACCGGTTTTCTACCGTTATGGCGCCAATCAGCGCATCACCGGCGAACGGTTTTTTCAGGCCGACGTGCCAGCCGTCCTCCGGCGAGCCTAACGTCTGGACGTTGCCGCCAAGGTTGATCAACCCGAGTTCGGCGCCCTCTTTATGCAAGTAATCCCGCACCCTGTCGGCGATATAACCTTTGGCGATAGCCCCCAGATCGATCTCCATTCCCTGGCGTGTAAGAAACACGCTGCTGTTGGCGTCATCCAGTACCACGTTCGCAGGATCCGTGATACTCAGCAAGGCGGCGATCTCGTCCGCGGGCGGTACAGCGTCCCCCTTAAAGCCAATTTTCCAGCGTTTGACCAGCGGACCTATCGCCAGGTTGAACGCACTGTCTGTAGGCAGGCTGGCCGCTTTCGCGCAGCGGATCAGGTCAAACACCGGGCGACTGACGACAACCGGATGCTGACCGGCAGCATGGTTGACATCCATCACCTGCGAATCCGCACGGTTGACGGTGAGGAGATCTTCGTACTGTTTGATCAGGCGAAACACGCGGGACGCGAGGGCTTCGTCATGGGAGAAGAGTTTCAGGAGGATGGGCGAGCCCATCAGAACGGCGTTGTAGCTGTAAACGCGATGGCTATCAGGCATTGCATAAGTCCTCAGATGTAGCCCCGGCAAGCACCGCGCCGCCGGGGAAACAGGAGCCTTACCGTGTTTTCGAACGCATAGCCGCCTGATGTCCGGCAAGCGTACCAAAAATAATGATATCTGCCACCGCATTACCACCGATGCGGTTACCGCCGTGGATACCCCCGACAACCTCACCCGCAGCAAAGGCTCCCGGCAATACGTTGTGGTTGCTGTCCAGCACGCAGGTTTCTGTATTGATGGTCACACCGCCCATGGTGTGGTGCACGCCCGGCGCAATCTGAATGGCATAGAACGGCCCTTCGTTGATAGGCGCACGCAGCGCGGTGGTGCGGCCAAAATCATCGTCATGCTGTTTTTCCACAAAGCCGTTGTAGCGTTCCAGCGTTGCCAGGAACTGGTGGTGATCCATCCCCAGCGCTTCCGCCAGGGCTTTTGGTGAGCTGGCGCTGGTGACAAACCCTTTCGCGATGTACTCATCCGCGGCTTTGTTTTTGGCGCGAACATGCTCGTCAAAGACGATGTAAGCGTATTTCTCCGGCAGCGCGATGATTTGCGCCGAGACTTTGTCGCGGGTCGACATTTCGTTATAGAAGCGGTTGCCCTGCTGGTTTACCAGAATCGCCCCGCCGCCGCGGATGGATTCGGAAATCAGGTACGACGTTTTCTGCTCAACGGTTGGGTGGATCTGGATTTCGCCCATATCGACGGTGCCTGCGCCAATACGCTCCAGCAGTGCGATACCGCCGCCGGTTGCGCCTTTGTGGTTAGTCGTCACGAACCCTTCCAGGTCCGGACGGTATTTCACCACCATCTGGCTGTTGGCGCTGAAGCCGCCCGTCGCGACAATTACGCTTTTAGTTGCCACGGTGAGGGTTTCGTTCTCTTCGGTGGTCAGACGCACGCCGGTCACTTCGCCGTTTTCGAAGATGATGTCGCTCACGGAGGTATCCAGCATCACCTCGATGTTGCGTTTGTTGACATTGCGCACCAGGCCGCTAATCAGATATCCGCCCACCGCGGAACCATCTTTCGGACGGTGCGTACGGTCGATGCTCATCCCGCCGGTGGTGGTGATGTCGTTGAGCATAATGCCGCGCGTTGCCAGCCATTCGATGGCCTGCGGCGCGTTCTCGACAAAGCGACGCAGCAGTTCAGGGTTGTTCTTATTGCCACCGCCTTTCAGGCTTTCCTGGTAGAACAGCTCTTTGCTGTCCTGAATGCCCTTCACGCGCTGGAAGCGGGTCTCCGCCGCGTTCATCCCGGCAGAGGCTTTAATGGTGTTCCCGCCAATAGTCGGCATTTTCTCAACGATCAGCACGCTCGCGCCTTCGTCGTGCGCCTGAATCGCCGCCGCCAGACCGGCGCCGCCGCTGCCGACCACCACCACGTCCACGCTTTTAGTCTCATTCGGGTCAGCGCCCTCTTCTGCCGCCAGCGCTTTGCTGGATTTCAGCATCGCCTTCGAGACCGCTTTTTTCACCGCCTCGCTCTGGCTGGTCGCGCCGGTGATAGCATCCACGTGCGGGGTATTGGCATCCAGAATTCGGGTGCGGATCTCTTCGAAGCTGGTGACAAACGCCACGTCTTCACTCGGGCCGGAGGCCAGTTCGATATCGGCAATACGATCGGTTTCGAGGCTGACGTTAATCACCAGTTCGTTAGCATCGTCCTGCACTTTTTCAATAAAGGTGCCCGGTTTGAATTTAGATTCGCCCATGCTCATGTCGCGGATCATCGCTTCCACCAGCGAGAAGCGCCACAGCGGTTCCGGGATGCTCAGTTCTTCGCGTCGGGTACTGTCCATAAACAGCTCCAGGCTTTCGCCCGCCGCGATGCGATCGGTCCAGTCCGGATAGGCGATGGTGGCGCGGCCAACGGCTATCAGGTCGTAACCGTGATCCAGCGCTTCATTCACATCCGTGGCATTCACCACGCCGCCAACGCCCATCACCGGTACCTGCGCCAGCGTGTCAGAGCGCATGGCGCAGTATTTTTCGATAAGTGGCGTCGGGTCCTGAGTATCGACGATAGAAGGACGCAGGGCGGCGCCAAGGGAGAAGTGCAGATAATCCACCCCACGAGCGGCCAGTTTTTCCAGCAGATACAGGGTGTCTTCGAAGCGAATGCCGGGGACTTCCAGCTCTTCCGGTGAGAAACGGTAGCCAATGATAAACGCGTCGTCCGCGTACTGGCGCACCATCTTATGGGTAATGTCCAGCACCGCCAGCGGGAATTTCGCACGGTTATCGCGGCTGCCACCCCACTCGTCGTCGCGCTGATTAGAGTTCGGGGAGTAGAACTGCTGGATCAGATAGGTATTCGCCCCGTGGATTTCGACGCCATCGAAGCCGGCCTGAATTGCGCGGCGTACGGCTTCGCCGAACTTGCCGATCATGCCTTCCACTTCTTCTGAAGTCAGAGCAACCGGCGTCGCGGCACCGTCACGCGGCGCGGCAACCGCGCTTGGGCCAACCGGCGTGCGGCCGCCGATCAGTTTTGGGTCGACCATACGGCCGCCGTGGTAAATTTGCAGAAGGGCTTTGGAACCTTTGGACTTAATGGCGTCAGCGATTTTTGCCAGTCCGGCGATTTTTTCGTCGTTATCAATACCAATTGCGCCCGGGAACGCAAGGCCGAGATCGTCAACAAAACAGCATTCAACGATAATGGTGCCGATGCTACCAGCGCGGGCACGGTAGTACTCCACCAGCTCGCTGGTCACGGTGCCATCGTAATACCCCGTACAGGTTGTCATCGGGGCCATTAACAAACGGTTTTTCAGTTCAGTACCATTCGGTAATGTGAAGGGGCTTAAAATACGTTCGTTAGTGCTCATAATAGAAACTCCAAACTTTAAAAATTAAGAATTCGTTATCGGTATGGATTTTTTATTTCGTGTTTTTGCCGATGTCATGACATTAATATAAAGCTTTTTTTAGTTTCTAAAGTCATTACGTTAGTTAATAAACTATTTAATCCCTGAGATAACATTAATAACACATTGGTGTTAGCTCGAGTGTTTTATACGTTCACATTAATTTAAAAAAAGTTAAATCAACAATGGTAAAGCCAATACACCAATCACATCAAAAACTCTTTAAAATCAAAACTTAAAACACAGTCCAAATTAATAATGTTATAGAATTGATAAATAAAATGCTTAAAAATAGCGAATAACCACACTACTCAGAGTGGTTATTATAAAAAGTATAAAATTACGTCCTCAATTCTGTTTTTTTGATCGCGATCAATAGTAATGGCATCCAAAGGCGCAATATAAAAACATCATCATTTTTTATTTAGCGCAAACAATAATGCGTTAAATCGCTATTACTGAAAACACAAAAACGCACCTTAAATAACTAAAGAAAGCAAAACGAATAAAGCAATCGAATTTGTGTTTTCGCTGTACGACGAATTTTTGACAACTTAAGACGTGAAACTATGAAAACAAAAACTGCTGTAACGCCTCCTGCGGCGAATCTGGCATCAAATGGAACAGCAAAACGCCTGCTGATGATGGCCCTGCCCGTCATTGTCGCCGTCCTGCTGTTGTTTGTCCCCGTTCCGGAAGGTCTGCCGCCTTATGCGTGGCACTACTTCGCCATCTTTGTTGGCGTCATCGTCGGGTTGATTTTCGAACCTCTGCCGGGCGCCGTAATCGGCCTCACCGGCGTGGTGGCGATTGCGCTGTGCAGCCAGTGGGTGCTCTTTAGCCCCGAACAGCTGGCTGACCCGAAATTCAAGCTGGCGGGCGCCTCCTTTAAATGGGCGGTGAGCGGGTTTGGTAACTCCACCGTCTGGCTGATCTTCGGTGCCTTTATGTTTGCCGCAGGCTACGACAAAACCCGCTTCGGCCGCCGCCTGGCGCTGATTCTGGTGAAGTACCTGGGCCGTCGCAGCCTGACGCTCGGTTACGCCATTACCTTCGCGGACCTGCTGCTGGCCCCGTTCACCCCGTCCAATACCGCGCGCAGCGGTGGGACCATCTACCCGATTATCGCTAACCTGCCGCCGTTGTACGGTTCAAAACCCAACGACCCAAGCGCGCGCAAAATCGGTTCCTATCTGATGTGGGTGGCAATCACCGCGGCTTGTATCACCAGCTCGATGTTCCTTTCCGCTCTGGCACCTAACCTGCTGGCACTGGCGCTGGTGAAAAGCACCGTTGGAATTGATATCTCCTGGGGGACCTGGTTCCTCGCCTTCCTGCCGCTGGGTATCCTGCTGATCCTGACCATGCCGCTACTGGCCTACTGGTTCTACCCGCCAGAAGTGAAGGTAAACAATGAAGTACCACTGTGGGCGACCCGCGAACTGGAAAAACTGGGCAAACTGTCGCGCAATGAGATCCTGCTGCTGGTATTCGTGTGTTGCGCGCTGCTGATGTGGATCTTCGCCGCGGCGTGGATTGAACCGGCCATGGCTGCCCTGCTGATCGTTGGCCTGATGCTGTGGACCGGCGTGCTGGAGTGGAACGACATCACCGGCAACAAAGCCGCGTGGAATACCTTCGTCTGGTTCGCCACCCTGGTGGCACTGGCGGATGGTCTCTCCTCCACTGGCTTTATCAGCTGGCTGGGTAAAGAAGGCGGCATGCTGATGAGCGGTATCTCGCCGGGTGTCGCCACCATCGTCCTGCTGCTGGCGTTCTACCTGCTGCACTACCTGTTCGCCAGCACCACCGCGCACACCACGGCGCTGCTGCCTGCGATGCTGACCATCGCCTCCACCATTCCGGGCATGAATATGGAAGTGTTCGTTCTGCTGATGGTGACCTCGCTGGGCGTGATGGGGATCATCACCCCGTACGGTACTGGCCCAAGCCCGATTTACTACGGTAGCGGCTACCTGCCAACCAAAGACTACTGGCGCCTCGGCACCATCTTCGGTGCCATCTTCCTGGCAGCTCTGCTGCTGATTGGTTACCCGTGGATGTCCATGATGTTCTGATTTCTGACCGCCGGACATTTCCTCCGGCGGTTAAATTTTTGTGGAGCAAGCTATGTCAAACAAACCCTTTATCTACCAGAACCCCTTCCCACTCGCGCATGACGACACCGAATATTATCTGCTGACCAAAGAGCACGTTTCCGTTGCCGAGTTCGACGGTCAGGAAGTGCTGAAAGTCGAGCCAGAGGCGTTGACCCTGCTGGCCCAGCAGGCCTTCCACGACGCGGCGTTTATGCTGCGCACCTCTCATCAGAAGCAGGTTGCGGCTATACTGAGCGACCCGGAAGCCAGCGAGAACGATAAGTACGTCGCCCTGCAATTCCTGCGCAATTCCGAGATTGCGGCGAAAGGCGTGCTGCCGACCTGCCAGGATACCGGCACCGCGATTATTATGGGTAAGAAAGGCCAGCGCGTCTGGACCGGCGGCGGTGACGAAGCAGCGCTGAGCCAGGGCGTGTATAACACCTATATTGAAGACAACCTGCGCTACTCGCAGAATGCGGCGCTGGATATGTATAAAGAGGTGAATACTGGCACCAACCTGCCCGCGCAGATCGACCTCTACAGCGTGGATGGTGACGAGTACAAATTCCTCTGCATGGCGAAAGGCGGCGGTTCCGCCAACAAAACTTATCTGTATCAGGAAACCAAAGCGCTGATCACCCCGGCGAAGCTAAAAAATTATCTGGTTGAGAAGATGCGGACCCTCGGCACCGCGGCCTGCCCGCCTTACCATATCGCCTTCGTTATCGGCGGCACCTCAGCGGAAGCCACGCTGAAAACCGTCAAGCTCGCCTCTGCGCGCTACTATGATGGCCTGCCAACCGAAGGCAATGCGCACGGCCAGGCGTTCCGCGACGTCCAGCTCGAGCAGGAACTGCTTCAGGAAGCGCAAAACCTCGGCCTTGGCGCGCAGTTTGGCGGGAAATACTTCGCGCACGATATTCGCGTGATCCGTCTGCCGCGCCACGGTGCCTCCTGTCCAATCGGCATGGGTGTTTCGTGCTCCGCCGACCGCAACATCAAGGCGAAGATTAACCGCGAGGGGATCTGGATTGAGAAGCTGGAGCACAATCCGGGCCAGTATATTCCTGAATCCCTGCGCCAGCAGGGGGAAGGCGACGTAGTAAGCATTGATCTGAACAAGCCGATGCCCGATATTCTGGCGCAGCTTTCCGCGCACCCGGTCTCCACCCGCCTGTCGCTGAATGGCACCATTATTGTGGCGCGCGACATCGCCCATGCGAAGCTGAAAGAGCTGCTCGACAACGGGGAAGAACTGCCGCAGTACGTCAAAGATCACCCGATTTACTATGCAGGCCCGGCCAAAACGCCAGAAGGTTACGCGTCTGGCTCACTCGGCCCGACCACTGCGGGACGTATGGACTCCTACGTGGACTTATTGCAATCCCACGGTGCGAGCATGATCATGCTGGCGAAAGGTAACCGCAGCCAGCAGGTGACGGACGCCTGCCAAAAGCACGGCGGCTTCTACCTCGGCAGCATTGGCGGCCCGGCGGCGGTGCTGGCGCAAAACAGCATCAAGAGTCTGGAGTGCGTGGCGTATCCGGAACTGGGAATGGAAGCGATCTGGAAAATTGAAGTGGAGAACTTCCCGGCGTTTATCCTGGTGGATGACAAAGGTAACGATTTCTTCCAGCAGATCCAGAACAAGCTGTGCAAAGGCTGTTCACAGCGCTGAGTCTTTCCACAATGACGGCAGCAGCGACAGCGTTTCATTAATTAACCCGCGCTTGTCGCTGCCCGGTTTCCAGATCGTCACCATCGTTTGACCGATCCCCTGGCTGCCCACTTCGGTGTGCAGCCTTTTTACGTTTTGCCATCGCGCCGCTTGAAGATGCGTCGGCAAAAATCCCCAGCCGCACCCTTTCTCCAGCAGGCCGCGCAGCATCTCCAGTTCGTTAGTGAAAAGCGTGTGCCCTGAAATTTGCAGGCGACGGGCAACCGGCTCATCTGACGCGGCATGCATAATCACCTGCGGAACCAGAGAGAGATCGAGCAGCGCCACCGGCGACGCAACCTCCGCAAAAAGCGTCGTTGCGGCGTAAAAATCCATTTCGATCGCCCCTAACGCCCGCCACTCCATCTCATTGCCCACGCTGCGGTTGCGCGCCTGGCAGATCCCCAGATCGGCCTGACCGTTCGCCAGCATAGCTTCCGCCTCATCGCGCGATGCGCTGGTCAGGCTCAGGCGGATCTTTTTCGCCGCCAGTGTGGCAATCAGCGCCTGTAAAAAAGCTCTGGGGGTGAACGGATCGTAAACGAGGGCAATGTCCTGCGTGGCGCTGTCCGGCACCGATCGGGCAAACGCCTCAAATGCTTTGACCTGCCGCATCAGCAGGTGCGCCTGCCGCTGAAGCTGCTCCCCCTCCGGCGTCAGGCGCAGGCTGCGCCCCTCCCGCAGGAACAGAGCGTAGCCCAGCCCATCCTCAAGAAAATCGATCAGATCCCGCAAGGTTGTACGATCTTTGCCGAGTTTACTGGCCGCCTTCATCAGGCTGCCGTGCTCAGCGACGGCGGTGAACGCCTCAAGTTGGGCAAAGGAATAGATCAGTGATGCCACGTCATTCTCCACGCGATTTTTCCGGGGGATTTTCCCCCATAACGCGTTTTTTATTATAGGCCGCAGGTTCTTAAACTGAAGTCCTTCCTGAGCCAAACGAGATAAATATGAAAATCAAAACAAACCGCACGCTGCTCGCGGCGCTGGTTGTCAGCAGCCTGCTCTCGCCCGCCGTCATGGCGGCCTGCAACGGTACCGACCTCACGACCTGTCCGGCGCCTTTCGATGCCAGACTCCCGGACGCACATACCATGCTCACCTGGAGCCAGGCCGATCGCGTGGTGGGCTTTCGCAATGACTACCGCAACTACGCGGGCGATGTGTTCCGCCACGGCAACGCAACGCCGCTGCTGCCCGCAGAAAAACCGCTCACTGATGCCCGCTATCAGGTGAAGGGTAAGATTTACAATCTTCAGGATTACCTGAAACGCCAGAACGTCAGCGGCATGCTGGTGCTGAAAAATGGCAAAGTGGCCTATAAATACCTGGGAGAAGGCAATACCAACACAACGCTCTGGACGTCGCGTTCCGTGGGCAAATCGGTGGTTTCCGCGCTGGTGGGCGTTGCGATAAAAGAGGGTAAAATCCACTCCCTGGACGACCTCATCACCCAGTACGAACCGGATTTAAAAGGCACCGCCTGGGAGGGCGTAACGCTAAAACAGCTCATCACCCACACCTCGGGCGTGGCGTGGAACGAAGATTACACTAACCCGCAGTCAGACTTCGCCCGGCTTACCGAATGCGAAGCGAAACCGGGCACCTACGACTGCGTGCGCACCCTGGTGAAAGGATTACACCGTGAACACCCGGCGGGTGAAAACTGGTCCTATTCCTCGGGTGGCGCCTGGCTGTTAGGCGATGTGCTTGAGCGCGCCACCGGCATGACGCTCGCGGCGTATCTGGAGAAAAGCATCTGGCAGCCGTACGGCATGGCGAGCGACGGCGTGTGGCATGCCTACAGCAAAGGCCAGCACGACGTGGGTGCGCATGGATTTAACGCCACGCTGGAAGACTGGGGGCGTTTCGGGGAGTTTATCCTGCATAACGGTACATTGCCGGACGGAAAGCAGATCCTCCCCGAGGGCTGGGTGAAGCAGTCCTCAGCCTGGACACAGGCCAAAGGATCGGTGTCCGCCGCGCATCCGAAAGGCTTGTACGGCTACCAGTGGTGGAACAACGAAGTGCCGGCCACCGCCACAAACGTGGAGCCGAAAGTCGAAAATTCGCTGAAGGATTCCCTGTGGGCGCTGGGTATTTTTGGTCAGATGATCATGGTTAATCAGAAAGAAAAACTGGTTATCGTCCAGTGGTCCACCTGGCCGCAGGCAGAACCGTCATTCAGCGCCCAGCCGCTGGAAGCGTCGCTGATGTTTAGCGCGATTGCGAACGCGCTGCGCTGATAATCCCAAGCCAGGCCCCGCCTGGCTTCTCACCTGCGCGGTGTCACAAAACTGATATATCAGCAACTTAGCGATATGTGGTAAATAACAGATTACTGAAATGTTAAGTTATTGTTGAATATGTAAATACTGGTCAACGCTTTGTCATTAATGCACCACACGCATCAGTCCATGCGCGATTTGCGCTTATCAATTTCCACTTCCTGATCCAGTTTTCAGAAACAGACGAGCATAACGTCACTATAAAACTGGAGATAATCATGGTTTCCTCAACCTCACCTGCAACGGTTCGTTCGAAAGCGGGCGCGATTTTCCGCGTCACATCGGGCAACTTTCTTGAGCAATTCGACTTCTTTCTGTTCGGCTTTTATGCCACCTACATCGCCCACACGTTCTTCCCGGCAAGCAGTGAATTTGCGTCGCTGATGATGACCTTCGCCGTCTTTGGCGCGGGCTTTCTGATGCGTCCGATCGGGGCCATTGTGCTGGGGGCTTACATTGATAAAGTGGGTCGCCGTAAAGGGCTGATCGTCACCCTGTCGATTATGGCCGCCGGAACCTTTCTGATTGTGCTGATCCCTTCTTATCAGAGCATTGGCCTGTGGGCGCCGCTACTGGTGCTGACCGGCCGCCTGTTGCAGGGCTTTTCGGCAGGCGCTGAGCTGGGCGGGGTTTCGGTTTATCTGGCGGAGATCGCCACGCCGGGCCGCAAGGGTTTCTACACCAGCTGGCAGTCGGGTAGCCAGCAGGTCGCCATTATGATCGCGGCGGCGATGGGCTTTGCGCTGAATATGGTGCTGGAAGAGAGTGCCATTCGCGAATGGGGGTGGCGTATTCCGTTCCTGTTTGGCTGTCTGATTGTGCCGTTCATCTTTTTCCTGCGCCGCAAGCTGGAGGAGACCGAGGAATTCAGCGCCCGTCGCCACCATCTGGCGATGCGTCAGGTCTTCACAACGCTGCTCGCCAACTGGCCAGTAGTCATCGCGGGCATGCTGATGGTGGCGATGACCACCACCGCGTTTTACCTGATCACCGTTTACGCACCGACCTTCGGTAAAAAAGTCCTGATGCTCAGCGCCTCGGACAGTCTTTTGGTCACGCTGCTGGTAGCCATTTCTAACTTCATCTGGCTACCGATAGGCGGTGCGTTGTCGGACCGCTTCGGACGCAAACCGGTGCTGATCGCCATGACGCTGCTGGCGCTGGCGACCAGCTATCCGGCACTGACGATGCTGGCGGCAGCCCCGAGTTTCTCAATGATGCTGACCGTGCTGCTGTGGCTCTCTTTCCTCTACGGCCTGTATAACGGCGCGATGATCCCGGCCCTGACGGAGATCATGCCAGCAGAGGTGCGCGTGGCGGGCTTCTCGCTGGCTTATAGCCTGGCAACGGCGGTCTTTGGCGGTTTCACGCCGGTGATTTCTACCGCCTTAATTGAGTACACCGGCGATAAAGCCTCACCGGGGTACTGGATGAGCTTTGCCGCCGTTTGCGCCCTGCTGGCAACGCTTTATCTCTATCGTCGTCGCACGTTAATTCTGCAAACCACCGTTAAGGAGTGATCCCTCATGCTTACATTCAGAACGGTGATTGCCGCCCTGACCTTCGCCACCCTCAGCGCGGGCGCGCTTGCGCAGGATGTAACGGTGATGATTTCTGGCGGCTTCAAAGCGGCGCTGGAGAAGCTGGCGCCGCAGTACGAAGCGCAAAGCGGCGACAGGCTCATTGTGGTCTCCGGCCCGTCGATGGGCAAAACAACGCAGGCCATTCCGGCCCGGCTCGCCCGGGGCGAAAAAGCGGACGTGGTGATTATGGTGGGCGATGCGCTGGCGAAACTGGAACAGGATCGCAGGACGGCGGCGGGCTCCCGCGTGGAGCTGGCGGATTCGCCCGTCGGGATGGTCGTCAAAGCGGGCGCGCCGGTGCCGGATATCAGTACGGTACCCGCCCTGCGGCAAACGCTGCTGAAGGCGCATTCCATGGCTTATTCCGACAGCGCCAGCGGCCGGTATGTTGAGAGCCAGTTGTTCCGTAAGCTGGGCATCGACGGCCAGGTCCAAAATAAAGCGCACCGGGTTGAGCGCATCCCGGTGGCGTCTGAAGTGGCAAAAGGGAAATACGATCTCGGCTTTCAGCAAGTGAGCGAGCTTCTGCCGGTCCCGGGCGTGACGTTTGTGGGTAAGTTGCCTGACGACATACAGTACATTACCCGTTTCGCCGGAGCCGTAACGCAGAAGGCCGACCATCCTGAGCAGGGAAAAGCGCTGCTGGCCTTTCTCTCCTCGCCACAGGCGGCCAGCGTCATTACGGCAACGGGCTTAACGCCCGTCAGTGCACCTCGCGATACTGCTCGGTGATCAGCGTTTCGAGTTCGGCAGCAATGTAGGACTGGATCCGCCCGCGGCGGCGAATCAACCCCACGGTTCGCCTGACCTCTGGCTCGGTTAAAGGCACCGACGTCAGCAGCGAATGCTCTGCGCGGGGCATTGACATGGCGGGAACGGCCGCAATGCCGATCCCGGCTTCAACCATCCCGAGCATAGTCGTCACGTGCCGCGTTTCGCAGATGCTGGGGCGCTCAGGCCGAATATGTCCGACCCGCTGGTCGAGAAGATTGCGGTTGCCGGAGGTCTTATCCAGACCGATATAATCCTGCTGATAAAAAGCCTGCCACGTCAGGCTTTTTCTTTTTGCAAGCGGGCTGTCTCGTCGGCAGGCGGCCACGTAGACGTCCTCCACCAGCGGGACAAACTCGATGTCGGGCTGTAAACTTCGGGCAAAGCAGATACCAAAATCCGCCTGTCCGCGGGTGACGGCCTCGATAACATTTCCGGCGCTGCTGTCGATAAGTTTAATGCGCACGCGGGGGTAACGGGACTGAAAGCGGCGGATCACATCCGGCATAAAGTAACAGGCGGCAGACGGCACCGTCGCCACGGTGATTAATCCCGTGCGCTCCTCGCTGGCCTTATCGATATCCGAAAGCATGGACTCCACGTCGACAAGCAGTTGCCCGCACCGGTCGGCAAAGGTCTGTCCATACAGAGTCAGCGTGACGCGCCGGGTAGTTCTGTCGAACAGTTTTGTCCCCAGTGCCGCCTCCAGCTTTTCAATTCTGCGACTCAACGCCGACTGGGAAAGGCAGATAGACTCCGCCGCAAGACGGAAATTGCCGTATTCCAGTAAAGCGCGGAAGGCATAGAGATCGTTGAGGTCAAAATTGACGGGCATACTGACGGGATCCTTAAGCACGGTAGGGTAAGAAGAGATTTATCATAGCCGCGTACGACATACTTCACAAAATGAAGGGGATACCCCTAAAGCGCTATCAACCTTACGGCACATAGTGATAGTTTATGCGGGCTGGATTCCTCTTAAACAGGCTGCCAGTCTGCATGCCGCCGAAGAGGAGTGTCATACTGCTTAACAGAGTATGTTGGCATGCTAACAGCCCCTGACCTTTCCATTTTGTTCACGTGCGAGTAACGAGCAAAGCGATGATTAAGTGGCCCTGGAAAACGAACGAAGCTGGTCGAAATATGGCGCTGCCCTGGGATGAGGCTCTGGCGATCCCCGTGCTGGCGAATCTCTTGCCTGAAGAGCAATCAAAGCTGATTCAGCTGGCCGAGCGTTTTTTACAGCACAAACGGCTTGTGCCGCTACAGGGCTTCGAACTGGATCCGCTTAAAAATTCGCGCATCGCCCTGCTCTTCTGCTTACCGGTACTGGAGCTGGGTATCGAATGGCTGGATGGCTTCCATGAAGTGCTGATCTACCCGGCGCCGTTTATCGTCGATGATGAGTGGGAGGATGACATCGGGCTGGTGCACAACCAGCGTATGGTGCAGTCCGGGCAGAGCTGGCAGCAAGGGCCGATCATCCTCAACTGGCTGGATATTCAGGACTCGTTCGATGCCTCGGGCTTCAACCTGATCATTCACGAAGTAGCGCATAAGCTGGATACCCGCAACGGCGATCGCGCCAGCGGCGTGCCGCTGATCCCGCTGCGTGAAGTCGCGGGATGGGAGCACGACCTGCACGCGGCGATGGAAAACATTCAGGATGAGATAGACCTGGTGGGTGAAAGCGCGGCCAGCATTGATGCCTATGCCGCGACCGATCCCGCCGAGTGCTTTGCGGTGCTGTCCGAGTATTTCTTTAGCGCACCTGAGCTTTTTGCCCCACGCTTCCCGGCGCTGTGGCAGCGTTTCTGCCAGTTTTACCAGCAGGATCCGCTCCAGCGTCTGCGGCAAAGTGAGGACGCAGCCAGCACCTCCTCTCATCCGTTCCACTAATGTTCAGCAGGGGTACGATCGGTCGATCGTACCCATACGCTCACCGCAAGAAACAGCAGCGCCATTCCCCATGCGGCAGTAATCAAAAACTGCTCACCGTAAAAGCGCGTCACCACGGGTACCAGCAGCGCACTGGCCCCGTACCCCAGCGTATGGCTGGTGGCGATCACCCCTGCCCCTTTGCCCGTCGTCAGCCGATCGTTGAGCAAAAGCTGGTATCCCGGCGTGGCCATGGCAGCACCCAGCGAGGTGATGACAATGCCCACGTAGAACAGGGCTAAACTGGCGAGACACATCAGCCCAAGCCCCGCCACCATCAAGACCGCGGCAATTAAGAGTAAAACCCTCGGGCTAAAATGCTGCGGGCGTACCACCAGAAACTGCGCCGCCAGGGTCGCCAGCGCGGCCAGGCTCAGCAGCAGGGCGACATGATGGCTGATTTGCACGGCATCGCCATTAAATAACGGATGAAGATGCGGCGATAAACCAAGCTGCATCAGGCTGACCAACGCCGCCAGCAGCAGCGCCAGCAGCAGGAAAGGCAGCATAGAGGCCTGTAACCGCGTCGACTGGTGCGCCACCGGCGGCAGCGGGGGATCGGCGGCTTCGCGCAGCACCAGAAGCAGCGCGATAAACGGCGCCAGCACCATCAGCCAGAGCGGTGCGACCGGGCTGACGCTGAGCATCAGCGCGGCCAGAGGCGGTCCCAGCAGACGCCCGCAGCTAAGGCCAGAGCTTATCGTTGCCAGCGCCGCCATTCTTTTATCCAGCCCCGCGCGTTGAATGGCCCACGTCTGGGCCGCAGGCACCAGCCCCGATACCGTCAGGCCGTACAGCATGCGCGACAGAACCAGGCCCGCCATTCCCCAGAGGGCATTCAGCGCGCCGTTGGCCATCGCCCAGACCACCAGCGCCATCACGACGAAGCTCGCCAGATAGCCGCCTAACGAGGCCAGCATCACGACCTTACAGCCGTGCCGCTCGCTCTGGCGTCCCCACCAGGGCGATGCGGGTAAAAAGAGCATCGAGCCGAACATCAGCAGCCCGGCCCAGACGGAGAGCGACAGTCCGGTCAGGGAGACCAGCTGCGGCAGCATGACCAGCAAACCGTTTTGTCCGATACCCAATAAACCGGCGCCCAGTGCAAGGGGCCAGTTTGCCTTCGGGGCCATATTGTCAGTGATGTTCTCAGTACAGGTGCGCATAGAATTGTGAAGATAATGTCAATAAATGTGTGGAAATTATGAAGTTTATGAAAACAAATATTGCAAAAATAGTTGCGGCTGTAAACAGAATGAATATCATAACGAGAATTATTATCAGTCATGGAATGAGGTACATCTATGCGTGCTCTGCCCCGCTCCGCCGGTACAGATGTTGCGGCCCAGTGTTTTTTGAACGCGCTGCTGCGCGAAACGAAGGACTGGCACTATCTTCCCGCAACCCGTGCGGATGAGTTATCGCAGATACATATCCCGCTCTCCCCAACCCAGGCCATCCGGGTTCCGGTACGCTATTTCTCCCCCACGCAGCATCACCAGTATTGTTTCCCGGCCACGCTGATTCAGGCCGACAGCGACGGCGGTGACACGGTCACATTCCATCAACTGATTGATTTCATTATTGAAAAAGAGACAGTAAAAGGCGCTCTGGATGGCGATACGCTGGCCCGCTTTAAGCAGCGCGTCCTGGAGAGCCATACGCACACCTGGCAGGCCATTGATTTACGCCACAACTGGGCAAACCTGCGCGATAAGCCGCTGACCTTTGCCGAAGCGGAACAGGCGCTGCTGGTCGGCCATGCTTTTCATCCTGCCCCAAAGTCGCACGAGCCGTTTAACGAGGCCGAGGCGCGCCGCTATCTGCCGGATTTCGCCTCGCGCTTCCCGCTGCGCTGGTTTGCGGTTGAGCATGGACTGATTGCCGGGGACAGCCTGAACGTCTCCCTGCGTGAACGTCTGCTGCGCTTCGCGGCCCAGAGTGCGCCGGATCTTCTCGGCCACTTCACCGACACCCGCTGGCTGCTGCCGATGCATCCGTGGCAGGCTGCCTATTTGCTGGAGCAGCCGTGGTGCCAGCGTCTGGTTGAAAAAGGCGCCCTGCGGGATCTTGGCGAGGCGGGCGCACAGTGGCTGCCTACCAGCTCTTCCCGCTCGCTGTACAGCGAAACCAATAGCGACATGATTAAGTTTTCCCTCAGCGTGCGGCTGACCAACTCCGTGCGCACGCTGTCGGTCAAAGAAGTTAAGCGCGGCATGCGCCTGGCGCGGCTGGCGAAAACGGCACGCTGGCAGGAGCTCCAGGCGCGCTACCCGACCATGCGCGTGATGCAGGAAGACGGCTGGGCCGGGCTGCGCGATGAAAGCGGCGTCATTCAGGAAGAGAGCCTGATGGCCCTGCGCGTCAACCTGCTGTTTGATACGCCAGATACCCAAACCAACGTGCTGGTGAGCCTGACCCAGGCGGCACCGGACGGCGGCGACAGCCTGCTGGCGGCAGCGGTGCGCCGTCTGAGCCAGCGTCTGGATCTCCCGCTCGCCCAGGCCGCACGCTGCTGGCTGGACGCCTACTGCGACCACGTATTGCTTCCGCTGTTCAGCGCCGAGGCGGACTACGGTCTGGTCCTGCTGGCGCACCAGCAAAACATCCTCGTTGAGATGCAGCAGGATTTCCCCGTTGGGCTGATCTACCGCGATTGTCAGGGCAGCGCCTGGACCGAAGGGGCCGACGCGTGGCTGAAAGAGGCAGGTGAAACCGAGGTGGAAAACCGCTTCGGTGAGAGCCAGCTGCTGCGCTACTTCCCTTATTACCTGCTGCTGAACTCTACCCTTGCCGTCACCGCCGCGCTCGCCGCTGCCGGCTTCGACAGCGAAGAGAACCTGATGCCCCGCGTGCGTGACGCGCTGGCCAAACTGCGCATGACGGCGAAGCAGACCCGCTGCCTTGATTATGTGCTCGACAGCCCGACCTGGAACTGCAAAGGCAACTTCTTCTGCTACCTGCACGATCGCAACGAAAACACCATCGTCGATCCGGCGGTGATCTATTTCGACTTTAGCAACCCGTTTTATAAGGAGAAGGCGTGATGGCAAACGCGAACATCGTCCATTCCGGCTACGGCTTTCGCTGTACGGCCACGGAACAAAACCTGCCGCTGACGCTGGGTCTTGACGGCAGCGCGGTCCTTGCGCGTCTGGCCGGGCTCCCGGACGGCTGGCTGGTGGACGCCCTCGACCAGCTGTTTGTTGCCGCACCCGCCCTGACCGGCATTACCCTGCCGTGGGCCGCCTGGCAGGATGAACCTCAGGCGCAGGCGCTGTTTAGCCTCGCAAACGGGGATTATCTGGCGCGCGAAATATTCTGGCAGCTGCCGCTGTGGCTGAAAGGCGAACGTCCGCAGGCGAGCGGCGGAATGCAGTTTGATGAAAGCCGTCAGCTGTACTTCCCGCTGCGCCCTCATCGTCCGCAGGGCGAAGTGTATCGCCGTTACGATCCGCAGATTAAGCGCACCCTGAGCTTCCGCGTGGCGGACGTGGCGCTGGACGGCGAGCGTTTTACCCGCTGGATGAACACCCCACGCGTGAACGCCTTCTGGGAGATGGCGGGCCCGCAGGCCGAGCAGGAGAACTACCTGCGCCGTCAGCTCGACTCGACCTATTGCTACCCGGTGATCGGCTGCTTTGACGACCAGCCGTTCGGCTATTTTGAACTTTACTGGGCGGCGGAAGACCGCATTGGCCGCCACTATCGCTGGCAGCCCTATGATCGCGGACTGCACATGCTGGTGGGTGAAGAGAACTGGCGCGGGGCGCAGTATATCCGCAGCTGGCTACGCGGCCTCAGCCACTATCTGTATCTCGATGAACCGCGTACGGCGCGCATTGTGGCGGAACCGCGCTTCGACAACCAGCGTCTGTTCCGCCATCTGGCATCCGCCGGTTTTGACACGTTGAAAGAGTTCGACTTCCCGCACAAACGCTCCCGTCTCATCATGAGCGAGCGGCACCGCTTCTTCCATGAGGTGGAACTGTGAACGCGCTCTGGCAGAAAGTGAACCGCGAGATGGTGGCGAAGATCCTCGCTGAACTGGAATATGAACGCACCCTGCGCGCCGAGCCGGTTTCGGCGGACTACTGGCGCATCAGTATGGGCAACGCGACCTGGCAGTTTAGCGCCACGCGTGGGATCTGGGGCTGGCTGCATATTGACCCTGATACCCTGACCACCGCCAGCGGCGCGGCGGTCGAAGCGGAAAACGCGCTGCTGCAACTGGCCACCGTGCTGGAGATGAGCGACGCGCAAACGGCGGAGCACATGGAAGATCTCTACGCCACGCTGCGGGGCGACATGCAGCTGTTGCAGGCGCGTGACACGCTGGATGCCGATGCGCTGATCCACCTCGACCCGGACGAACTACAGTGCCTGATGCGCGGTCACCCGAAGTTTATTTTCAACAAGGGACGCCGCGGCTGGGGGCTGGATGCCCTGCGCCTTTACGCGCCGGAATATCGCGGGCGTTTTCGTCTGCACTGGGTCGCCGTGCAACGCGATCGTCTGGTCTGGAGCAGTGACGCCGATTGCGATATCAACACCCTGCTCGCCAGCGCCATGGACGATGCCGAGCGCAACCGATTCGACGCCCGCTGGCAGGAACTGGATCTGGACGACAGCTGGCTGCCGGTGCCGCTGCATCCGTGGCAGTGGCAGCAAAAAATTGCCATTCATTTCCTGGCACAGCTCGCGCGCGGTGAGATGGTGGAGCTGGGAGAGTTCGGCGATGAGTATCTGGCGCAGCAGTCCCTGCGCACGCTGACCAACGCCAGCCGTCGCGCGCCGTATGACATCAAGCTGCCGCTGACCATCTACAACACTTCCTGCTACCGCGGTATTCCGGGCAAGTATATTGCCGCCGGTCCGCTGGCCTCGCGCTGGCTACAGCAGCAGTTCGCCAGCGATGCCACGCTGATTCACTCCGGGGCGCAGGTGCTTGGCGAACCCGCAGCCGGATATCTGTCGCATCCGGGTTATGCCGCATTGCCTGAGGCGCCGTACCGCTATCAGGAGATGCTGGGGGTGATCTGGCGCGAGAACCCATCCTGCTATTTACAGGATGGCGAACAGGCGGTGCTGATGGCCGCGCTGATGGAAACCGATAACGACGGGCGCCCGCTGATTGACGCATGGATCAAACGCTCGGGGTTAACCGCAGACGCATGGCTGGAAAAGCTGTTTGAGGCGACGGTGATCCCCTTCTATCACCTGCTCTGCCGCTACGGGGTGGCGCTCATCGCCCACGGCCAGAACGTCACGCTGGTGATGAAAGATTACGTCCCACAGCGCATTCTGCTGAAGGATTTCCAGGGCGACATGCGCCTGGTGGACGAGGATTTCCCGCAGGCGCAGAGCCTGCCGGAGCAGGTAAAAGCCGTCACCGCACGCCTCAGTGCGGATTACATCATCCACGACCTGCAAACCGGCAACTTTGTCACGGTGCTGCGCTTTATTTCCCGTCTCACCCTGCAATGCGGCGTGAGCGAAACCCGCTTCTATCAGATCCTGGCGCAGGTGTTACGTCGCTATATGGCCGCCCATCCGGATCTTGCGGCGCGCTTCGCGAAGTTCGACCTGTTTAAGCCGCAGATTATTCGCGTGATCCTCAACCCGGTCAAACTGACCTTCTCTGAACACGATGGCGGCAACCGCATGCTGCCGAACTACGTCTGCGATCTTGATAACCCTCTTTTTCTGGTCTCCCAGGAGTCAGCGCAATGAAAACCTATGATTTCATCGGCATTGGTATCGGTCCGTTCAACCTCAGTATTGCCGCGCTGGCAGAGGGGCTGGACGGTTTTAGCTCGCTGTTTCTTGAACGCAAGCCGCACTTCTCCTGGCACCCGGGAATGATGGTACCGGACTGCCATATGCAGACCAGCTTCCTGAAGGATCTGGTCAGCGCCGTGGAGCCAACCAACCGCCACAGCTTCCTGAACTACCTGGTACAGCGCAAAAAGTTCTACCGTTTCCTCACTACCGAGCAGCGCACCGTCTCGCGCGAGGAGTTTGCCGACTACCTGTGCTGGGCGGCGGATAACCTGACTAATCTGGCCTTCAGCCAGCAGGTGCAGCAGGTCAGCTTTGATGAGCAAAACGGTCTGTTTGAGGTCGTGACCCAGCGGGATCGCTTCCTGGCGCGCCATGTCTGCGTGGGGATTGGGAAGCAGATCAATCTGCCTGACTGCGTTACCGCGCAGGACGACACCTGCTTCCATGCCAGCGAAATGATGCTGCGCACGCCGGATTTAGCAGGCAAGCGCGTCACCGTCGTCGGCGGCGGCCAGAGCGGTGCGGATCTGTTTTTGAATATCTTCCGTGGGGAATGGGGCCAGCCGCTGAGCCTCAACTGGATCTCGCGTCGCAACAACTACAACGCGCTGGATGAAGCCGCGTTTGCTAACGAGTATTTCACGCCGGAGTATGTGGACAGCTTCTCCACCCTCGGTGACGACGCCCGTCGCCAGATGTTGCAGGAGCAGAAGATGACCTCCGACGGGATCACCACGGAGTCGCTGCTGGCCATCTATCGTGCCATGTATCACCGCTTCGAAGTGCTGCGGGAAAAACCCTGGGCGCACCTTATGCCGTCCCGCTCGGTGACGGCGCTGACGCGCCAGGAGAACGGGCAGCGCCTGAGCATCCAGCATCACCTGGATGGCGGGCGCGAACAGCTGGAGAGCGACGTGGTGATTTTCGCCACCGGCTACCGCGCCGTGCAGCCCGCGTTTCTCGCCCCGCTCTCATCCCGACTGCGTCTGGATGAGGATGAAGCCTTCTGCATCAACAACGATTTTACCCTTGAATGGGACGGCCCGCAGAGCAACCGCCTGTTTGCCGTCAATGCCGGGATGCACCGTCTCGGTATTGCCGAACCCCAGCTCAGCCTGATGGCCTGGCGCGCGGCGCGAATTCTGAATCGCGCTCACGATGACGAGCCGTTTGAACTGGCAACCACCCCCGGCGTGATCCACTGGCGGAGCACCACCAGCCCGGAGAGCAGCCAGGTTTTTAAATCATTAATGAAGACCACCGAGTACTGACACACACATTCAGGATCAACATAACAATGAAACGTTCTCATCTTTGGGTTTTAAATCCGTGCTTGCTTGCCATGCTTTCTACCTCTGCGTGGGCGGAAGAACAAAAGGAAGAAGATATTGTGGTTTCTGCCAGCCGGGCACATCGCAGCGTGGCAGAGATGGCGCAAACCACCTGGGTTATAGAGCGGGCGGAAATTGAGCAGCAGGTTCAGGGCGGGAAAGAGATTAAAGAGGTGCTGGCCCAGCTGATCCCCGGCATGGACGTCAGCAGCCAGGGACGTACCAACTACGGCATGAACCTGCGCGGTCGCTCCATGATGGTGATGGTGGACGGCGTGCGCCTGAACTCGTCCCGCAGCGACAGCCGCCAGCTCGACTCTATCGATCCGTTCAACATTGACCGTATCGAAGTCATTTCCGGCGCCACCTCGCTGTACGGCGGCGGCAGTACCGGCGGTCTGGTGAACATCGTCACCAAAAAAGGCCAGCCGGAGACCGAAGTGGAGTTCCAGACCGGGGCAAAAAGCGGGTTTAACAGCCATAACGACCATGATGAGAACGTCTCAGCAGCCGTGAGCGGCGGCAACGACAACGCCTCTGGACGTCTGTCGGTCTCCTATCAGCGCTACGGCGGCTGGTATGACGGCAACGGCGACGAGGTGATTATCGATAACACCCAGACCGGCTTACAGTATTCCGACCGTATCGACGTGATGGGAACGGGCACCATTAACATCGACGATCATCAGCAGCTCCAGTTAACCACCCAGTACTACAAGAGCGAATCCGACGGCAAGCACGGCCTGTTCCTCGGAGAGAATTTCGCTGCGGTCACGGGCGATGCCAAAGCCTATAACAAAGACAACCTGAACTCTGACCGTATCCCGGGCACAGAGCGTCACCTGATCAACCTGCAGTACTCGAACACCGACTTCTGGGGGCAGGATCTGGTTGCGCAGATTTACTACCGTGATGAGAGCCTGACCTACTACCCGTTCCCGACGCTGAGCAAAGGCGCGGTGACCAGCATTGGCGCGTCCCAGCAGAAAACCGATTTTTACGGCGGCAAGCTGACGCTGAACAGCAAGCCGATGGATGACCTGACCCTCACCTGGGGTGTGGATGCCGATCACGAAACGTTCGACGCCAACCAGCAGTTCTTCGACTTAAGCAAAGCGGCGGCGAGCGGCGGCATGGAGCTGGACAACGCCTACAACGTGGGCCGTTACCCGGGATACAGCATTACCAACCTCGCGCCGTTCCTGCAAGCCAGCTATGACATTGACGCTATCACCCTGAGCGGCGGCGTGCGCTACCAGTACACCGAAAACAAGGTGGACGATTTTGTCGGTTACGCCCAGCAGCAGGCAATCGCCACGGGCAAAGCCACCTCCGCTGACGCGGTGCCGGGCGGGAAAACCGACTACAACAACTTCCTGTTTAACGCCGGGATCCTTGGACGTCTGACCGAACAGCAACAGCTGTGGTTTAACTTCTCCCAGGGCTTCGAAATTCCGGACCTGGCGAAGTACTACGGCTCCGGCACCTATCAGCTGGTCGATGGTCACTATCGCCTGCAAAACAGCGTGAACGTGAACGACTCAACGCTGGACGGTATTAAGGTCAATGCTTACGAGCTGGGCTGGCGCTTCACCGGCGATAACCTGCGTACCCAGGTGGCGGCCTACTACTCGCTCTCGGATAAAACCATCACCATCAACAAGAGCGACATGACCATCAACCTGGAAGACGACAAACGTCGTATCTATGGGATTGAAGGCCAGGTGGATTATTTCTTCACCGACAGCGACTGGAGCACCGGGGCGAACTTTAACGCCATCAAGTCCGAAACGCGTGAAAACGGGAAATGGGAGAAGCTGACGGTCGACAGCGCCAGCCCGTCGAAAGCCAGCGCATGGGTGAACTGGGCGCCGGGCGACTGGGCCCTGCGCGTGCAGAGCACACAAACCTTCGACGTGTCTGACGCCGACGGTAAGAAGATTGATGGCTATAACACCGTTGATTTCCTGGGTAGCTACGCCCTGCCGGTGGGCAAAGTCAGCTTCAGCGTGGAGAACCTGCTGGACAAAGACTACACCACCGCCTGGGGCCAGCGCGCACCGGGGCTGTATAGTCCAACCTACGGTGCACCGGGTCTTTATACTTATAAAGGCCGTGGACGTACGTTTGGTCTGAACTACTCCGTTCTGTTCTGATCCTGCGCGCCGCCTGTCTGCGGGCGGCGCGATTTGCTGTGCAATTTGAAAGCAAATTTGCTATTAAATCATCGGTTTGCTGAAATTGTCGGCAAACGAACAAAAACGGTGTTTTCCCCTTTGACAAGGCGCACGCAGGTCGATAATATGCGCCTCGTTCACACGATTCCTCTGTAGTTCAGTCGGTAGAACGGCGGACTGTTAATCCGTATGTCACTGGTTCGAGTCCAGTCAGAGGAGCCAAATTTAAAAAGCCTGCTTTTAAAGCAGGCTTTTTGCTTTTGTGGGTTCGGTAAATTTGCCGGGTGGCGGCTGCGCCTTACCCGGCCTACTGATTAGCGACTAAATCTGATAATCAATCGCCACCTCTTCCGGCTCCATCACCTGGCGTTTGATCTCATCCACGGACAGCCCTGCATTGCACAGCTCGATAAATCGCCACACGTAGTTACGCTGAAGCTGCCCGCGCTTTAGCCCAAGCCAGACGGTATTCGCGTCGAAAAGATGACGCGTATCCAGGCGCACCAGATTTCCGGCTTCATATTCTCCGCCAGACTGCTCGGCCACCAGGCCAATCCCCAGCCCTAACTCGACGTAGGTTTTGATCACGTCGGAATCCTGTGCGCTCAGCACCACGTCCGGTGTGAGCCCTTTACGCTTGAACGCTTCATCAATGCGCGAGCGTCCGGTAATGCCCTGCCGGTAGGTAATCAGCGGCCATTTGACGATCTCTTCCAGCGTCAAGGGCGAAACCTGATTCAGGGGGTGATCGGCGGGTAACAGCAGGCTGTGATGCCAGCGGAACCACGGGAACGCCACCAGCAGCGGGTCGTTGCTCAGCCGTTCACTGGCGATACCAATATCTGCCCCACCGTTATGCAGCAGCACTTCGATTTCCTGCGGCGTGCCCTGGATCAGTTCCAGACGTACGTCCGGGAAGATCTCACGAAATGCTTTGATAACGGTCGGAAGACTGTAGCGCGCCTGCGTATGGGTGGTGGCGATTGTCAGCACACCTGACGCGTCGTTGGTAAAGAGATCTGCCAGCCGACGAACGTTGCTGGCCTCGTTGAGAATGCGCTCAGCGATGGTCAGCAATGCCTTGCCTGGCTCCGTCATGCCCAGCAGGCGCTTGCCGCGACGGATAAAAATCTCAATGCCTAACTCCTCCTCAAGCTCGCGGATATGTCGGCTGACACCCGACTGAGAGGTGTAAAGCATGTTAGCGACCTCGGTCAGGTTGTAATCCCGCCTGGCCGCCTCACGAATAATTTTAAGTTGCTGGAAATTCACGATTCACTCCGGCGCATCTGACATAAGGCTATTGTTAGAGTCAGCCGGGCTGGAGAACAAATAATAAAAACCAGCATCTTATGCTTATTTGGAATATCAGCTGACCAGTTGCAGCTCGCGATTTTCCAGCGACGGCTTACTGACCAGAGACATCAGGATCTCTTTCACCGCCTGCGCCTGCGGTGACAGGGAGCCGCGCGCGGACATATTCAACGACAGCGGTAAGCTCATGGATGGCGTGGTGATGCGGGCCATCCAGCCATTCGCCGCGCTGCACAGTGAACGTGCGGCAGACTCGGGCAGTACCGTTACCCCCATGCCGCTGGCAATGGCGGCAGTCAGCGTGGAGATGGAATCAATCTCCCCGATAATCTTCGCCGTCAGACGGCGCAGCGAGAACGCTTCGTCAACGCGAACGCGCACGGCGCTGTAGTCGCGCGGCAGGAACAGGTTCATCTCTGCCACGGCGGTTAAATCAATGCTCTGGCCGGGGCAATCACGGGTCCCGACCAGATAAAGATCTTCCTTCAGCAGCGGCTGGCTGGTGATCCCGGCAACCGGTGAGCGATCGTACAGCACCGCCATATCCAGCTGACCGTTGAGCAGTTTGTCATTGAGCACGGAACCACTGTTCTCATGCAGATAAACCAGCACTTCTGGTAGCTCCGCGCGCACCGCCTGAAGCAGCGGCATGGTTACCGACGATGCGGCCGTTCCCGGCGCCAGGCCGATGGAGACATTCCCGCTGAGGGTCTGACCCACGTTGTGCACGGCCAGCTGCGCCTGTTCGCACTGACGCAGGATCGTACGGGCATGGGTATATAAAATTTTTCCCGCTTCGGTAGGCGTTACGCCGCGCTTGGTGCGGATCAACAGTTGCTGGTCCATTTCGCCTTCCAGAGTCGCGACCTGCTGGCTCAGCGCAGGCTGCGCGATATGCAGCACTTCAGCCGCCTGGGTCAGGCTGCCGATATCGACGATTTTTACGAAGTATTTCAGTCGTCTTAAGTTCATGTTGCCCCCTGTTCGAAAATAGCGTGCCGGTAACGGCTGTGTTGTTAAACAGGTTTTGCAATATGGATGCCAGGTTTTGGCAGCGAATAAATATGTTTGCTAAGCGGCTGAAAATAAGGAAAGCCAATCGCTGGTGCCTGTTTTCAGACAGTGACAACGGATTCCGATCTGCCCCATTCGGGGTATATCTGCACAATAATGGTGCATTCCGTTGGCAAAAACGTCAGTTTGCTGTTTTTGTCAGCAAACAGTCTAAAGTCGGCGATCCATCCTTTGACAAGGCGTACGCAGGTCGATAATATGCGCCCCGTTCACACGATTCCTCTGTAGTTCAGTCGGTAGAACGGCGGACTGTTAATCCGTATGTCACTGGTTCGAGTCCAGTCAGAGGAGCCAAATTTGAAAAGCCTGCTTTTAAAGCAGGCTTTTTGCTTTTCTGCGTTTGGTACGTTTGTCGGGTGACGCTCCGCTTATCCGACCTACGGTCCTGTAGGCCCGGAAAGCGCAACGCCACCGGGCATTGCAAGCCTCACCGGCATCCCCGACCGCCGTTCCAGCTCAGCGCCCGCCCCTTCACTTATCAGCTGCGTCCTTTGCGCGGCCGAAATGGGCAGCGGCACTTTTCGGGTTGATTCAAATTCCGCGCGATTGCGTGAAAGCGGCTCGTGAACCTCTACCCAGCGGCTACCATCCGGCTCGGTGGTCACTTTTACGGGCTGATCGATAAGCTGTACCCGCGTCCCCACCGAAACGTTATCGAACAGGTATTTGATATCGTTATTACGCAGGCGAATGCAGCCCTGGCTGACGCGCAGGCCAATGCCGAAATTTGAGTTGGTACCGTGGATCGCGTACAGCCTGCCGATATAAAGGGCATACAGCCCCATCGGGTTATCCGGCCCGGCGGGCACGAACGCGGGCAACGTTTTCCCCTCCTTCGCGTAAGCACGTCGCGTATTTGGCGTGGGTGACCAGGTTGGGCCTTCCTGTTTGCGCTCAACGGCGGTTACCCAGTTACGCGGCGTTTCGCGCCCGGCCTGACCAATGCCAATAGGCAGCACCTCAACCGTGTTGCTGCCGGGTGGATAATAGTAAAGACGCATTTCCGCGACGTTCACCACAATCCCTTCACGCACGGTTGGCGGCAGAATAAGCTGCTGCGGCACCACCAGCGCTGTACCGGCACGTGGTAAAAACGGATCTACCCCCGGGTTAGCTTCCAGCATATTGCTTAACCCTTGCCCGTGCTGCGCTGCAAACGCTTCGAGCGGCAGGGTATTGCCTTCAGGTACGGTGACAGTTATCGGCGCTCCCACCAGGCGGCTCCCCTCGGGAGGGAGTGGGTAGGTTACAGCAGATGCAGCGGGAACCAGTATACAAAGCGTAAAAACGAACGCGGCAAATCGAATCATAGTGTTCTGTACTCGGTCAAAGAGAAAGCCTGCCGGTGGGCAGGCTTAGCCTACTCATTCAGTTAACCTTTCGTCGTGCGCCATCTCCGGGTAAGGACTTTTTCCGCTTCCACAATCATGAACATTGCGAACCCGATCAGGAAGGTAATGATCCAGTAGCGGAACGGCAGCGCTTCGGTACCGAACAACATCTGCATAAATGGCGCATAGACGATCAGAAGCTGAAGGGCCAGAAGTACGCCGCTCACGATCCATATGCCCTTGTTAGCCAGCAGACCTTTACTCAGGGAGAAGCCGTCGGTGACGCGGCAGTTGAGCATGTAAAACCACTGGGCAGTGACCAGCGTTTGCAGCAACACGGTGCGGATGAACTCCGCCGAGTAACCGCGCGGTTGCAGCCAGGCCTCCAGCACAAAGGCGCTGATGGCAATCATCAGGCCGACAAACACCACGCGCCAGATGGCGTAACCGTCCATCACGTGCAGGTTAGACTTACGCGGCGGCCGGTTCATGATGTCCTTCTCACCCGCTTCAAACGCCAGACCAAACGACAGCGTTGCCGAGGTTGCCATGTTCATCCACAGGATCAGTACCGGTGTTAACGGGATAAGGTTCCCCGCCAGCAGGGCAATAATGATCAGCAGGGCCTGGGCGATGTTGCTCGGGATAACGAACAGAATGGTCTTTTTCAGGTTGTCGTAGACCCGACGCCCTTCATGGACCGCCCGGGCAATGGTGGCAAAATTATCATCCGTTAACACCATATCGGCGGCTTCTTTGGTGACTTCAGTACCTTTGATCCCCATCGCGATGCCGACATCCGCCCGCTTCAGCGCAGGCGCATCGTTCACGCCGTCCCCGGTCATCCCGACCACTTCCTGCTTACTTTGCAGCGCCTGCACCAGACGGAATTTATCTTCCGGGCTGGTTCGGGCAAAGATATCGTATTTTTGCGCCGCCTCGCTCAGCTGGTGGTCGTCCATCGCCTCCAGTTCGCGCCCGGTAATGGCGCTCGCCGCGTTGCCAATACCCAGCATCTGACCAATGCTCATCGCCGTTTGTGGATGATCCCCGGTAATCATTTTCACGCGAATGCCCGCCTGCAAGCAGTCGGCAATGGCCGAAATGGCTTCCGGGCGCGGGGGATCCATCATGCCCGCAATGCCGAGCAGTATGACCCCCTCTTGCAGATCCGCATGCGTCAGCTCGCGCTGCCCGCTGGCGGCCGGTTTCCAGGCCGCAGCCACCATGCGCAATCCTTCGCGCGCATACTCTTCAATCTTCTCTTCCCAATAGTGCAGGTTGAATGGCTCCAGCCCGTTTTGAGTCTGCTGGTGCTGGCAAAGACGGAAAAGGACGTCCGGCGCACCGGTGATTAACATCACCTCTTCGTCGCCCAGGCGATAAAGGGTGGACATGTATTTATATTGCGAATCGAATGGGATTTTACTGCGCAATTCGCCGTCAATTGGCGGAAGCGGGATTTTTGCCGCCAGCACCTTCAGCGCGCCTTCGGTAGGCCCGCCGGTGATTTTCCACAGCCCCTGCTCATCTTTGATCAGCTGGCTGTCATTACAGAGATCGACGGTGCGCAGATAGCGCTCCAGCACAGACCCCTGGGTCACGGTTACCGGTGTTGGATCGTCAACAGGGTGAATATTGCCCACCGGTTCGTAGCTGTCTCCCTCCACGCGGTAGGTGGTGTCCGCGGTAATCACCGCTTTTACCGTCATCTCATTCATGGTCAGGGTGCCGGTTTTATCCGAGCAGATCACCGTCATCGCCCCCAGCGTTTCCACGGTAGGCAGCTTGCGAATAATCGCCTTGCGACGCGCCATCGCCTGCACGCCCAGCGAGAGGATGATAGAGATAATGGCCGGTAAACCTTCCGGCACCGCCGCCACCGCAAGGCTAATCAGCGACAGCACCAGCTCTGATACGGGCATATCACGGAAGATAAGACTGAAAACGAACAGCGCCAGCATCATCACCAGAATGGTGATAAAAATGGTCTTGCCGAGCTTGTCCATTTGCACCATCAGCGGGGTACGGTGTTTTTCAATGTCCGACATCATCTGGTTGATATGGCCGAGTTCGGTCTCCCCCCCGGTCGCCACCACCAGCCCTTTTCCCCCGCCGGAGCTGACGGTGGTGCCAGAATAAAGCAGGTTGTAACGGTCGCCTAACGGCAACTCCCCGTGGAGCGCATCGCTGCTTTTCTCCACTACCGTGGATTCGCCGGTAAGAATAGCTTCTTCCACCCGCAGGTTGTGCGCCTCTATTACGCGAAGGTCGGCAGGAATGCGATCCCCGGCGCGTATCACCACGATATCTCCCGGCACCAGCGCTGTCGTCGGGATAGTTTCATGGTTGCCCTGCCGGATGACCACAGCCTCGCTGGAGAGCATATTACGAATGCTTTGCAGCGATTTCTCCGCATTGCTCTCCTGAATATGTCCAATCAGGGCGTTGATGATGGCCACCCCAAGAATGACAAACATATCCACCCAGTGTCCCATTATCAGCTTCAGCAGCGCCGCCGCCAGAAGGACGTAAATAAGGACATCGTTGAAATGGGCCAGAAAGCGCAGCCAGCCAGGTTTACCCGGTTTTTGCGGTAAGGCATTTTCACCGTATTTTTCCAGTCTGGCGGTGGCTTCTGCACTGGTAAGTCCGTCCAGGCTGGATTGGATATTTGTCAGGGTTTCATCAACGGTCTGTTGATAATACGGATGGTGAGGCTTTTCTGTTATCATCGTTCCTTCCTCGGGTTCTTTTCAGAAATCACCTTGCTTTCATGTCATTAACGAATAACGAAAACAGGAACATGTGCATAACGAACGATACTCGCCGCCTCTGACCCTAATAAATGGGTTTGAATATTGGGATTGCGCGACCCCACAATAATCGCGCCGACGTTAAGTTCATCCGCCAGTTTGATTACCTCATCACGTATATTCCCGCTGCGAACATGTAGATGGACATTTGCTTCCGGCAGGCTGATTTTTTTTACCAGCGCGGCCAGTTTTTCTTTAGCATTATTAATCATATATTCATCCATCTTTCTCGCGTCTGCAATAAAACCGCGGGTCAGTTCCGCCGAGAACTTTGGCATAACGTACAGCAGATGGACATTACCCGATGCGCTTTGCGCCAGGAATTGGGCATGCTGTAGCGCTTTATCAGACAACGCTGTTTCGTATACATCCACCGGCACCAGAATCGTTTTATACATATCAAGCATCCTTTTTATAACCAACACAACAGTGAGTGAATCAGGAGAGATCGCATCAAACCCATGGGTACAGGCGTGAATGCCTTTTACGGAAAAAAGGAATGGATGCTATTAAACGTAGCACAGGAATATCAGGATGTTATTCAAAGGGGATACGCTATCGTATCGCTTGTTTCGCCTGAGTATGTCACGCCACTAATAATGGTTATTTAACATTTATTTATTCACCGACTATGCTCATAGTCAGACATGCAACACGTTCATTCTCATTATCCCGCGCCACCTTCAACCTCATGGAGGAATGCATGTACGGTTTAAGCCTGATTCGCCTTGGTTTGTTTATTGCGCTTGCCATTATCGCCAGCACAGCAATCGGTTTATTTACCTATGTGGTCGTCTCGGCCCTGGCGGAATAGTGCCACCCCAGCATTGATGACGAAATAAATAAAACAATTATTATCAGGGGAATACTGTGAAGCGCTATCTCTCTCTTCTGCCTGCTGTTTTATTGCTGCTGACGGCGTGCGACCCCAAACCAGACCGCGCCGCGCCCCTGCCGAAAATGGTAAAAGTCGCAGAGGTGGTGAAGGCCGGCAACGCGCAGCAGCGCGTATTTCCCGCGCGTATCGAATCCGGCGACGCCACCGATCTCGCGTTCAAACGTGCCGGGCAGATTGAGACTCTGGACATTCGCCAGGGTGCCTTTGTCAAACAGGGGCAACGGCTCGCCAGTCTTAACGATCGCGAAGCCCGGCAGCGTCTGAACGACAGGCAAACGGCGGCGACCCTGGCTCAGCGGCAATTCGACCGCTTCCAGACCCTGGCAGGACGCCAGGCCGTGTCGAAGGCCGAGATGGATGTCCAGCGCGCAAACCGCGATTCTGCAAACGCCGCGCTACAGATTGCTCGCGAGGAATTAAGCCAGATGACGCTCGTCGCCCCCTTTAGCGGGACAGCGGCCAGCGTACATGTGCGAAATCATCAGGTCGTCTCAGCCGGCCAGCCCGTCGTCACCCTGACCCGTACCGACCTGCTGGACGTGGTGTTCAGCCTTCCAGAGAACCTGTTTAACACCTTCGATATCCGCAATGCGCAGTACAAACCGGTAGTGAGGATCAACGCCCTGCCCGGTCGCGAGTTTACCGCTGTGTACAAAGAGCACTCAGGCAGTAGCGACAGCAACACATTGACCTGGCAGGTGATTTTAACCATGCCCCGCCCGGATGATTTTCCCGTCGTGGGCGGCGTAAGCGGAACGGTCACCATCAATTTAACCAACCTACCGGCGGGCGTGGGCAATGAGGCGCTGGTGGTGCCGGTTGAAGCGGTCTTTAACCCGGATAACCGCCCGCGCAATGAGCCACACGTCTGGGTGGTGACGGGCGAAGGCGATACGTTGCACCTGGAAGATCGTAAGGTCAGCGTCGGGCAAGTCAGCGCTGAGGGGGTCGTCATCGTCGGTGGGCTTAAGGCCGGTGAACGCGTGGTGGCCGCAGGCGTTGGGGAGTTACATCCCAACCAGCCGGTACGTATCTGGACGCGTGAACGGGGACTGTAATGGATATCTCTCGTCAGTTTATCAGCAACCCGGTTCGCGTCTGGCTGACTATTCTGCTGCTGGGCGTAGGTGGCATTATTGCCCTGTTGAACATCGGCAGACTGGAAGATCCGGCGTTTACCATCAAAACGGCGGTGGTAATCACTCATTATCCGGGCGCGTCGGCGCAGCAGGTTGAGGAAGAGGTCACCCTGCCGCTGGAAAACGCGCTTCAGCAGTTACCTTACCTGGATAACGTCAGCTCCATCTCCTCCAGCGGCCTGTCGCAGATCACGGTCAATATAGCCTCGCGCTACCACTCAAATGCGCTGCCGCAAATCTGGGATGAACTGCGTCGCCGGGTGGGAGATGCCGCCCGACAGTTTCCACCGGGGGTAGTGACCCCGTTTGTGAATGACGATTTTGGCGATGTGTTCGGCTTTTTCTTTGCCATTTCCGGCGATGAATTCAGCAATCCGGAATTGGTGCGGTATGCCGAGCAGCTGCGCCGGGAGTTGGTCCTCGTGCCGGGCGTGGGCAAAGTGGCCATCGGCGGAGCCCTCACCCAGCAGATTAACGTGGACATTTCTCTGAGCAAAATGGCCGCGCGCGGGATTACGCTTAACCAGCTTTCTGCCCAGCTCAGCAGGCTGAACGTGGTTTCCAGCGCGGGAGAGATCCCCTCCGGTACTGAGTCAATTCGTCTGCATCCTACCGGAGAATTCGAAAGTATTGACGAGCTAGCCGATCTCATAGTGACCCCGCCCGGCGTTGGGGCGGCTACCCGCTTACGGGATATTGCCACCCTGTCACGTGGGCTGGATGCGTCCCCTGCCAGCATCTACCATGCCAACGGCAGAAAAGCCGTCACCATGGGCGTCTCCTTTATCCCCGGCGTTAACGTGATCGACGTGGGACATGCCCTGGAGGCGAAGCTTGAGCAGATGTCAGCCGAGAAACCGGCAGGTATCCATATCGACCTGTTTTACGATCAGGCGGCGGAGGTCGGGCATTCCGTCAACGGATTTATCATTAATTTCCTGATGGCGCTGGCGATTGTCGTCGGTGTGTTGCTGATCTTTATGGGCTTACGCAGCGGGCTCATTATCGCCTTTTCCCTCGCGCTCAACGTGCTGGGCACGCTGCTGATCATGTATCTCTGGGGCATAGAACTACAGCGTATTTCACTGGGGGCGCTGATCATCGCCCTCAGTATGCTGGTCGATAACGCCATCGTGGTTGTCGAAGGGGTACTGATAGCCCGGCAGCAGGGCTCGCCCCTGCTTAACGCCATTAACGCTATAATTCGCCGCTCTGCGCTGCCGCTGCTGGGTGCGACGGTCATCGCCATCCTGGCTTTTGCGCCCGTCGGGCTGTCGCAGGATTCCACTGGCGAATACTGTAAGTCGCTGTTTCAGGTGCTGTTGATTTCACTGATGCTGAGCTGGTTCTCAGCCCTCACCATTACGCCGGTGCTGATTAAATGGTGGCTGTTTAAACATGACGCTGCACCGCCAGACGCCGACAAAACGGATCCCTACGACAAACGCATCTATCGGATCTATCAGGCGGTGCTCAACGCGCTGTTACGGCGTAAAGCGCCAACGCTGATGGTGATGGCCGCACTGCTGGCTGCCGCCATCTGGGGCTTTGGCTCGGTGCGGCAGAACTTCTTCCCCTCATCCAGTACGCCAATTTTCTTTGTCGACCTCTGGCTTCCTTACGGGACCGACATTAACTGGACCGAGAAGATGACCGGTGATATCGAGAAAACCATTAACGGTCAGCCTGGCGTGGAAACTACGGTCTCGACGATTGGTCAGGGAAGTATGCGATTTATTTTGACCTACAGCGGACAGCGGCAGTACAGCAACTATGCACAAATCATGGTGAGAATGGACGACCAGCGTAACATCCCCGCCCTGACCCGCCACGTTGATGAGTACATCGCACGGAACTACCCGCAGGTTAATGCCAGCACGAAACGGGTGATGTTTGGCCCCTCCGGTGACAGCGCCATTGAAAGACGTATTAAGGGCCCCGATCCGGACAGGCTGCGTCTGATCGCCAGCCAGGTAGACAGTATTCTTACGCGCGATCCGGCGACGGACAGCGTCAGGAACGACTGGCAAAACCGCAGCAAAGTGATCCGCCCGCAGTACGTCACCGCGCTGGGACGTGAGCTTGGCGTGGATAAGCAGGACGTCGATAACGCCCTGGAGATGAATTTCTCCGGCAGCCGGGCGGGACTGTACAGAGAAGGAAGCGACCTGTTACCCGTGGTGGTGCGCCCGCCGGAAAGTGAGCGGCTGGACGCCAATCACCTGAATAACGTCCTGGTCTGGAGCCAGACCCGGCAGCAGTATATTCCGCTGAGCAACGTCGTCAGCGGCTTCGCGCTGGAGTGGGAAGATCCGCTGATCCTGCGTCGCGACCGCTCGCGCGTGCTGACCGTGCAGACCGACCCTGACCCGCTAAGCCAGCAAACGTCCGGCGATATTCTCGCCCGCGTGAAGCCGCAAATAGATGCCCTGCCTCTGCCCCACGGCTACAGCATTGAATGGGGCGGGGACGCGGAGAACTCCAGCGAAGCGCAGCAGGGGCTATTTACCACGCTGCCGCTCGGGTATCTGGTGATGTTTGTGATCACGGTGCTGATGTTCAGTTCGGTGAAAAACGCCGTCGCTATCTGGCTGACCGTGCCGCTGGCGCTGATCGGCGTTACGCCCGGTTTTTTACTTACCGGGATCCCCTTTGGCTTTATGGCACTGATTGGCCTGCTGAGCCTGAGCGGGATGCTGATCCGCAACGGCATTGTGCTGGTGGAAGAGATAGAGCAGCAGAAAGCGCAGCAGGATCAGCACAGTGCGATCGTTTACGCCGCCACGTCGCGCCTGCGTCCCATCCTGCTCACCGCCTTTACGACCGTGCTTGGCCTCGCCCCCCTGCTGCTGGATGTGTTCTTCCAGAGCATGGCCGTTGTGATTATGTTTGGGCTTGGGTTTGCTACAATCCTGACGCTGCTGGTACTCCCCGTAATTTACGCGTGTTTTTATCGTAAGGACGAAGCTGAACAACAATGAATGCGACAGGGCTGAACATCATCAAGACGCTGGGCTGTATGACGGCGGTCACCTTCTTCACCATCTACAACACCTGGGACCATTACGATTATGACTATCACTGGATCCTCGGTTTTTTAACCTTCATTTCGACCATCGCCACGCCGTTGTTTTTTGTGGTTGCAGGGTATCTGGATGGGCAATCCCGACACGGCACGCGCTGGCAGCTGGATAAGATCAAAAGCCTGGTGATCGTCTTTCTGTTCTGGGTAACCATTTACTACCTGTGGGAGCCCTATCAGCGCGGATATCTGATCCAGCCCTGGTTCGTGTTCGCGTTTGTCGTGATTTACACTTTTCATCCGGCGGTGGAGTGGCTCAGCCAGCGGCGAACGCTGTTTTGCGGGGTGATTGTCACCCTGCTGCTTTTCTCATACGGGTACGATTTGCTGTCAGCCCTCTATCCTGATGTCCACGTGCTTTCATTGTCGCCGCAGTATCGCCTGTGGACGTGGCTGCTGTTTTATCTGACGGGGCAGCTCTTTTGCGATCCGCAGATTGCGGCGTGGATCGGCCGCAAAAATGTGGTCAGGGCAGCGGTGATTGCCATACCGTTTATCTATCTCTTCACGTGGTTTTACGAACGGCATTTCTTTTTTGCGCTATTTAAAGCGGACAGAAACGCCTTTATCCTCACCGGATCGCAAATCTACATCCTGATTATTGCCCTGGTGATTGCGGCCAACGGCGTACGTTTTCGCCGCAATGCGGAGTTTAAAGAGTCCGTGCTGGCCGCCATTAGCAAAACGATGACCGGGGTCTATATCATGCACTACTCGGTGTTTCACCTGCTGACGGCGCTCATTCCGGTAACGTCCCTGAGCACCAAACTTGCTCTGATTGTGCTCACCTTTGTTACGTCGGTCCTGTTTTCGCTGCTGATTCTGTCCAACGCAGTGGCCAAAAAAGTGATCACCCTTTAAAAGCCCAGGCGCAGCCAGGCAAACAGCACGTTGCCGTTGTTGTAGGTTCCGGGAATATAGGTGAACTGGACGGTGACGCGCTTATATCCGGCAGAGAAAAGCGGGAAGATAAACGGCAGCGGGACATAGTTAGCAAAGTCGTCGCGCGCGGTGATCCCCGCGGCGGCCCCCAGCCCCAGACGGAAATCTTTTGCGTTATCCAGATACCAGCCCTTTTCCCAGCCGTAGCCCATCGCGGGCTGCCACTCGTTATGTGAATCTTTAAACATCATGGCAAAGAGTGCGCTCCAGTTGCCCTCGTCGTTGTAGCGAGAAACGCCCAGTCCGCCGCCCCACGGCATTTCGTTGTAGTTATCCGTTTTCTCTTTGTCATACATAAAGCGGGCATGCCAGCTCAGAAACGGCAGGTAGAGATCGTAACGATCCGGCTGCTCCCAGGTCTGGGAAATATCGTCTGTTACCGCATCCCACCAGCGGTGGATGCGCTGTTCGCCGTAGACTTTTGGCTCCGCATGCAGCGGCGAAGCCACCAAAAACAGGACTACCCAGAGTGCAGGAAAGAGGCGTTGCATCGTTATTCCCTCAGCTTACGTCACACAGCGATCATTATTACTGTAAACCATTCAGCCCTAACCGGAGCCAAACAGGCTGATTTATATTGGGACCCGATAAGATGAAATTTATTGATTCTGCGCTTTCAGGAAAGATAAAAACGTTTTCTCAGGCCGTCTGTCGCGGTAGTCTCATACGTTCCGTCAATATGACGGCTGCAACGTGAGTGACCTTTTCTTATACCAATAATTAAAAATCAGTACAGACAGGACAACTATGGACTCCACCCTCATCTCCGCTCGCCGCAACGAGGAGACACCTTCGCTTAACCGCGCCCGCCGCGCCGCTTTAGGTAGCTTCGCAGGCGCCGTCGTCGACTGGTATGACTTTCTGCTCTACGGTATTACTGCTGCGCTGGTCTTTAACCGTGAATTCTTTCCTCAGATCAGCCCCGCCATGGGCACGCTTGCTGCGTTTGCCACCTTCGGCGTCGGTTTTCTGTTTCGTCCGCTGGGCGGGATAATTTTCGGCCACTTCGGTGACCGCCTTGGCCGTAAGCGCATGCTGATGCTCACCGTCTGGATGATGGGCATTGCCACCGCGCTGATCGGTATTTTGCCCTCCTTTGCATCGATTGGCTGGTGGGCCCCGGTGTTGCTGGTGACGCTTCGCGCCATTCAGGGCTTTGCCGTCGGCGGCGAATGGGGCGGCGCGGCACTGCTGTCCGTGGAAAGCGCGCCGAAGAACAAGAAAGCGTTCTACAGCAGCGGCGTGCAGGTAGGTTATGGCGTGGGTCTGCTGCTCTCCACGGGCCTGGTGTCGCTCATAAGCCAGCTCACGACAGACGAGCAGTTCCTGAGCTGGGGCTGGCGTATTCCGTTTATCTTCAGCATTGTGCTGGTCGTGGTGGCCCTGTGGATCCGTAACGGCATGGAAGAGTCGGCTGAGTTTGAGCAGCAGCAACGCGAAAAACCGGTCGCGAAAAAACGGCTGCCGGTGATGGAAGCGCTGGTGCAGCACCCTGGCGCTTTTCTGAAAATTATCGCCCTGCGCCTGTGCGAACTGCTGACGATGTATATCGTCACCGCCTTCGCCCTCAACTACTCCACGCAAAACCTCGGCCTGCCGCGGGAATTGTTCCTGAACATTGGCCTGGTGGTGGGCGGGATCAGCTGCCTGACCATCCCCTGCTTCGCCTGGCTGGCGGATCGCTTTGGCCGTCGACGGGTGTATATCACCGGGGCGCTTATCGGCACACTCAGCGCCTGGCCGTTCTTTATGGCGCTGGAGGCCCAGTCGGTCTTCTGGATTGTCTTCTTCGCGATCATGCTCGCGAACATCGCTCACGATATGGTGGTCTGCGTGCAGCAGCCGATGTTTACCGAGCTGTTTGGCGCAAGCTACCGCTACAGCGGCGCGGGCGTGGGATATCAGGTGGCGAGCGTGGTCGGCGGCGGGTTTACGCCGTTTATCGCCGCCGCGCTGGTGACGTTCTCCGGCGGGAACTGGCATAGCGTGGCGATTTATCTGCTGGCAGGTTGCCTGCTTTCTGCTGCCACCGCCCTGTTGATGAAGGAAACCGCGCACAGCTGATCTCCTCACTTTTGTTTCACAGGCGTGTGACATACTATCGGGTATAGCCGCACACCTGTGGAACAAGGAGACAGACATGAATAATAAGGGCTCCAGCCTGACCCCGGCTCAGGCGCTGGAAAAACTCGACGCGCTGTATGAACAGTCCGTCAATGCACTGCGCAGCGCCATCAGTGACTATATCGAAACAGGGAAACTTCCCGATGAAAAGGCCAGAACCCAGGGCCTTTTTGTTTATCCATCGCTCTCTGTCACCTGGGACGGCAGCGCCAGCAGCAATCCGAAAACCCGCGCCTATGCGCGTTTCACCCACTCCGGCTGTTACAGCACGACCATCACGCGTCCTGCGCTGTTCCGCCCCTACCTGGAAGAGCAGCTTACCCTGCTGTATCAGGATTACGGCGCGCATATCAGCGTTGAACCGTCCCTGCACGAGATCCCTTACCCGTACGTGATAGACGGCTCAGCGCTGACGCTGGATCGCTCCATGAGCGCGGGGCTGACCCGCCATTTCCCGACCACTGAGCTGTCGCAGATTGGCGATGAGACGGCGGACGGGATCTATCACCCGGCAGAGTTTTCACCGCTGTCGCACTTTGATGCCCGCCGTGTCGATTTTTCGCTGGCACGCCTGCGCCACTACACCGGCACCCCAGCCGAACATTTCCAGCCGTTCGTACTGTTTACCAACTACACCCGCTATGTAGACGAATTTGTCCGCTGGGGCTGTAGCCAGATCCTTGACCCGGACAGCCCTTACATCGCTCTCTCCTGCGCGGGCGGGATCTGGATCACCGCCGAAACCGAAGCACCGGAAGAGGCCATCTCCGACCTGGCGTGGAAAAAGCACCAGATGCCCGCCTGGCACCTGGTTACCGCCGACGGTCAGGGCATTACGTTGATTAACATCGGCGTTGGCCCGTCGAATGCGAAAACCATCTGCGACCATCTGGCGGTTCTGCGCCCGGACGTCTGGCTGATGATCGGCCACTGCGGCGGCCTGCGTGAAAGCCAGCTGATTGGTGATTATGTCCTCGCCCACGCTTATCTGCGTGACGACCATGTCCTTGACGCGGTTCTGCCGCCGGACATTCCTATCCCGAGTATCGCTGAAGTACAGCGCGCCCTGTACGACGCCACCAAAGAGGTGAGCGGCATGCCGGGTGAAGAGGTGAAGCAGCGCCTGCGTACCGGTACGGTCGTCACCACCGACGATCGTAACTGGGAGCTTCGCTATTCCGCCTCCGCCCTGCGTTTCAATCTCAGCCGTGCGGTCGTGATCGATATGGAAAGTGCCACCATTGCCGCGCAGGGCTACCGCTTCCGCGTCCCGTACGGCACGCTGCTGTGCGTGTCCGATAAACCGCTGCACGGCGAGATCAAACTGCCGGGTCAGGCGAACCGTTTCTACGAAGGGGCGATCTCAGAGCACCTTCAGATTGGTATTCGCGCCATCGATTTACTGCGTGCAGAGGGCGACAAACTGCATTCCCGTAAGCTGCGCACCTTCAATGAGCCACCGTTTAGGTGATACTAAGGACACAATATGCACACCACATCACCGCTTACGGCCCTGCGCCAGTGGCTACAGGACAATCAGCTCGACGGGATGATTGTGCCGCGCGCCGATGCCTGGCAGAGCGAATCTTGCGCACCGTATGATGCAAAGCTGGCCTGGCTGACGGGCTTTGACGGCTCGGCGGGGCTGGCGCTGGTACTGAAAGACAGAGCGCTGCTGTTTGTTGACGGACGCTATCAGGTTCAGGCCCGCGTACAGGTCAATCTCCACGAGGTGGAGATCCACCATCTGCACAACGAGCCGCTGGCCGAGTGGCTGGCGAAAAACGTTGCGGCCGGCACGCGCATCGGCTTTGATACGCTGCTGATGACCAATGCAGAGTTTACGCGGCTCTCGGCCACGCCGTGCGAACTGGTACCGCTCGCGCGCTCTCCGTTCGATACCCTCTGGGTTGACCGCCCTGCCGCCCCCGCAGGGCTTATCCGCGAGATGCCTGTAGACATCAGCGGCGAAAGCAGCGCCGCCAAACGCCAGCGCGCCGCCGCCGTGCTGGCAGAGCACCGCGCGGATTATCTGGCCGTTACCCTGCCGGACAATATCGCCTGGCTGCTGAACGTGCGGGGCTCAGATATCCCCTTTTGCCCGGTGCCTCTGTCGTTTGCCCTGCTGAGCCGCGAGGGTGCGGTGGAATGGTTTGTGGATGACAGCAAGCTGAATGCGCTGCCGGATGCCGTGCGGAACGCCTTCACGATTGCGCCTCAGGAAGCCTTTATCCCGCGCTGTAGGCAGCTTGCGCAGGGTAAGCGGGTCATGATCGATCCCGATTCCGCACCGGTGGCGTTACGCTTTGCGGTTGAACCTCAGGGGGAAATTATCTGGCAGACCGACCCGATCACCCTGATGAAAGCTTCGAAAAACCCGGTGGAGCTGGCGGGCTATCGTGAATGTCATCACCAGGACGGTGCGGCATGGGTGAATTTCCTGGCCTGGCTGAGCCGGGAAGTTCCTCAGCGGGCCGCGTCGGGAATGCCGCTGACCGAGCTTGACGTGCAGGCGAAACAGCTTGCGTTCCGCCTGCAACAGCCTGGCTTTGTCGAGCCGAGTTTCGCCACCATTTCCGCTTCCGCGAGTAACGCGGCGATGTGCCATTACCACTCAAGCGAGGCCAGCAACAAGCCCATCGGCCACGACCACTTTTACCTGAATGATTCCGGGGGGCAGTACCGCAACGGCACCACGGACGCGACGCGTACCCTGGCCTGGGGAAAGGTCGATCCACAGCAGCGTTTGCACTACACCGCAGTGCTTAAAGGCTTCCTGTCGCTGATTACCCTTCAGTTCCCGTCCGGCACTCAGGGGCACCAGCTGGATGCCTTTGCGCGCCGTCCGCTGTGGGAGTTGGGACTGGATTACGACCACGGCACCGGGCATGGCGTAGGGCATCAGCTTCTGATCCACGAGAACCCGCACCGTTTTGCGCAAAAGGTCAACCCGTGGCCGCTGGTGGCGGGCAATATTATGACCATTGAGCCGGGTTACTACCTGGGCGATAGCCACGGTATTCGCATTGAAAACCAGGTGGAGATTGTCGAAAGCCGTCCGGGATTTTGTAAGTTTGCCTCGCTGACGCTGATCCCAATCGATTTAAGCCAGGTGGAGCTGCATCTGTTGAGCGAGTCAGAAAAACAGTGGCTGGATGAGTACCACCAGCAGGTACGAGAGGCGCTTTCACCCCGGGTGGACAGCGATGCGCGGCCGTGGCTGGTGGAGGCAACGGCGCCAATACGTGTGAACCGGTAGTGCGGCTTTTGCCGGGTGGTGGCTTCGCCTTACCCGGCCTACGATTCGATGTTTTTGTAGGTCGGGTAAGCGGAGCGCCACCCGACAATTTTACTGAACGCAGAAAAGCAAAAAGCCTGCTTAAAAGCAGGCTTTTTTAATTTGGCTCCTCTGACTGGACTCGAACCAGTGACATACGGATTAACAGTCCGCCGTTCTACCGACTGAACTACAGAGGAATCGTGTGAACGGGGCGCATATTATCGATGCGCCCTGAGGATGTCAAAGGGTGAATGCAGATTTTCAATCGTTTGCCGATTTATTCTCCACTTCGCACATTTGTCAGGCACTTGCCGTTTCCGAAACCTCCTGCTCCGGTTTTTTTCGCGGATATTTCCACAGCCAGCGTCCGCTCACCATGCGCCAGTAGAACAGCGCCCCGCGCACGGCCCAGTCAAGGAACATCCCCAGCCAGACGCCGACAACGCCCATACCTAACATTACCCCCAGCGTGTAGCCCGCCACGACGCGGCAGCCCCACATGCCGAGCATGGAGACCCACATCGCAAACCGGGCATCGCGCGCCCCTTTCAGCCCGGCAGGAAGTACCCAGGACGCGGCCCAAATTGGCATAAACGCCGCGTTGAGCCAAATCAGCACCTTCACGACCTCTTTCACGTCATTTTCATGCGTATAGAACGAGGCCATCAGCCCGGCTAAAGGCGCAGTTCCCCACGCAATCGCCGTCAGTCCAATGGTTGAAAGCCAGAAGACATGCCGAAGCTGCCGTTCCGCCTGCCCTATCTGCCCCTTTCCGAGGCGTCTGCCGGTGATGATCGTCGACGCCGATCCCAGTGCGTTTCCGGGCAGGTTAATGAGCGAGGCGATGGAGAAGGCAATAAAGTTGCCGGCGATGACGTCTGTTCCCATCCCGGCAACAAACATCTGCGTCAGCAGTTTCCCACCGTTAAACAACACGGATTCGATGCTGGCCGGAATACCGATCCCCATCACTTCCCAGATAATGGCGAAGTTAAGCGGACGGAAATAGCTTTTAAGCGTCAGGCGCAGCGATGGCGTAATTCCCGCCATCAGCACGCCGATTATCGCCGCCGCACCAATATAGCGGGAAATGGTCAGCCCTAATCCCGCGCCGACAAAGCCCAGCCCCTCCCAGGAAAAGACGCCGTAAATCAAAACGCTGCTGATAATGATGTTCAGGATGTTCATGCCGCCGTTTATTAGCAGCGGAATTTTGGTATTCCCTGCGCCACGAAGCGCACCGCTACCAATCAGCGCGATGGCAGCCGCCGGATAGCTCAGCACCGTCATTTCCAGATAGGTGAGCGCCAGATCCTTCACTTCACTTGTCGCTTCACCCGCGACGATGTCGATAATTTCTTTGCCGTAATAATGGATAACCGCCGCCAGGATGATCGAAAAGAGGGTCATGATCATCAGCGACTGTCTGGCCGCCTCCCGGGCGCGTTTTGGATCAAGTTTCCCAAGACTAAACGCCACCACTACCGTTGTACCGAGATCGATAGCGGCAAAGAAGGACATCACAACCATGTTGAAACTGTCCGCCAACCCTACCCCGGCCATGGCTTCTTTACCGAGCCAGCTCACCAGGAAGGTGCTTAACACCCCCATCAACAGGACGCAGGTATTCTCCAGGAAAATAGGCACAGCAAGGGGGGTGATTTCACGCCAGAACAGAACTCGATAACTCTTACGTTTTGCATACCAGGGCGTGCGCATAATCGCCTGGCGCAGGGGTGCGGTGACGTTCAAAATGGGCCTTAACGAGAAAGTTGAAACTCCATTTCAAATGATGGGGCAGAAATGCGTATCCTGCAAAGTATTTTCCATAAAATTATGTTTGGATTTACAACAAAATGACGACAGAATCATCAAACAATCACTTTTGCCTGAGATCAGGTTTGACAAAAGTTTTTTCGCCGCTAAGATAAGCCTCCACAACGATTCCTCTGTAGTTCAGTCGGTAGAACGGCGGACTGTTAATCCGTATGTCACTGGTTCGAGTCCAGTCAGAGGAGCCAAATTTAAAAAGCCTGCTTTTAGAGCAGGCTTTTTGCTTTTCTGCGTTCAGTAAAATTGTCGGGTGGCGCTGCGCTTACCCGACCTACGGTCCTGTAGGCCCGGTAAGCGCAGCGCCACCGGGCAACAGAGTGTGCGATTACTCGCCTTTAGCGTCGACGTTTTTGATTTCGCCCATCACTTTCAGCTTTTTGGAGATGTCGCGACGCTCTTTGGACAGCTCAGCGTTTTTGATGATGTAGTCATCAACGCGATCTTCATAATCGCTCTTCATGCTGGCGATGATGCCCTGAATGGCTTCAACGCTCATACCTGGCTTGATGTAGTCGCTCAGGTTGTCCAGCAGCAGGACACGTTTCTGGTTGTCACGGATCTTCTTCTCTACGTCCTGGATTTCGCGCTGTAGCTTGTTTTTGCGGCGGAACAGGCGGACGAACTCCAGAACATCCTGGAACGAAGGCTTGGTAGTTTCCATTTTTACACCCCTGATAATGTGAGATTCGGATTCGTTAAAGCAACCGTTTTAACAGACAGCGGCTGCGAATGACAATGAGTATATCGTTTAAAACCATCATAACCCTAATTGTTGCTGAATCGAAGCAGCAGGCATCACATACGCTTTTTATTTGCGCAGTGCCCGGCAAATCAGCTGCGATAACAACTCCAGCTGTCGCGCCAGCTCCATACTCAGCCAGACATAGCCGTGGATGGGCGTTTCCGACACATTGTCGCCCTGACGCTCATTCATCAGCTGTTTGAGCTCGATGACGATGTCATTCAGCCGCTCGCTGTTCGCCCGTATCGGCTGTGGGTTACCTTCGTAAAGTGCATGAGCGATGGTCAGCAGGGTCTGTTGCGTCATCTGCTGCGTCTCTTTCAGCGTATGCGCGTTGAGCATCAGAAGATGGCTGGGGCGTGAGGCCCAGTGGGCATTGATTTGCAGTTCAAGCATACAGACCAGATTACGGCTGACCGTTTGAATGGCTTCAAAAATGGCTTTCTGGATATGCGTCTCTTTGCTTGCCGGGGTAATTAACCCGCGCATTTTGACCACATCATTAAGGATTTTTTGCAGGTGCTTTTCCAGCCGCGGACGCTCAATCAGATTCGGCGAAAACCCGGCCTGGTAAACCCGGTTAAATGCCGTGACGTAGTTTGCCATCTGAATGCGCCAGTGCAGGAAGGCGCGCTGCGGCCAGATGCCGGTAAACAGCATGGCGAGCAACGAGCCGAGGATCACGTCCCCGCTTCGCCACAATGCGGTGGTCATATCGCCCGCCGGTGCGCCGACCACAACGGCGAGCGTAATGCCAATCAGCAGCGCCTGATACGGTTTCTTGCCGAGGGCCAGCCATCCGCAAAGAAACATCGCCACCGCGCACCACAGCAACATGAACGGAAATGAAATTAGCTCCAGCTTCAGGGCGATAAGCCCAAGCGCCGAGCCTAAAACGGTACCGCCTATGCGTTCGAAAGCGCGAGGGACCACGTTCCCCCAGAATGAGATCGGCCCCATCACCACCACCAGCGTGATCAGCGGCCACGTTCCTTCCGGGATATCCAGCAAACGAACCAGTACGAAGGTCAGCACAAACGCCAGCGCAATGCGGCAACCGTGCACCACGCGATAATGTTTGTATAACCGAATTTCAAAAGGGGTTAATGACTTGTCGGGGCGCACACCCGTCTCCAGCTCTACGGCAAACCACAATTGTACTGTGTTTTCAGCCGGGTGGATCGCGCCCGGCTGAAAAACCCTGCGTTTCGCAGGATTATCCCACTTTGTGCTCTACCGGTACAAACATCTCAATATCCCAGTAGCCGTCAGCATTGCCATCGTTCAGATAGCGTTCGAAGCAGGGTTTTGGCGCAATCTGGAATTTGCTGTCTTCCAGCAGGGAGTTGAAGAACTGATACCACGGGGTGGCGAAATCATGATTTTCGACGCGCGCGGCGGCAATAGCATACTCCCCGGTAGCGATTTCGGTCATAATTACCCCTTCGCTGTTATCAGGGATAGTGAAATCGTCCGCTACCGTTACGGCTGTAACGCAGCGAAGCTTTTCTGCCGGCACGTCATCCGGATTGTCATAATAAACGGCCACCCACTCCTGCGGCTGAATATGTCGTCCATCTACCCACATGACCAGCTGTTCAAATCCCTGCTTGACCGTCTTTTCCCACGGCCCCACGAGATGAAAGCCTGCGATCGTACGTTTCTGTTGCTGCCTGATGCTGTAGTCCATGCTGCCTCCGTTTACTACTGTATATATATACACTATAAAGCAGGATCGAGATTATCGGCAAACCAGGAGTGTTTATTATGTGAGCAGACTCGCAACACTGCCAGTCTGCCCGAAAAGGTTAGAGTTTATGATGCAGATAATCGCCGAGGCGGGAGAAAAGGCCGCCCTTTTCAACGCGCTCCAGCGTAACCAATGGCCAGTGCGCTACCACCTTGTCACGATCGTACAGCTGGATCTCCCCTACCCGCTGATGCGCGGCGATCGGCGCTTCCAGCTCTTTTTTATCCATCACGTATTTCGCCTTGATGTTCGGCACTTCCGATTTGGGTAATGCCAGCCAGAAGTCCTGATCCGTGCCCAGCGCGATCTGCTCTTTATCGCCGTACCAGATGCGCTCGGTTCCCACTTTTTTACCGTTATGCAGGATCTGCACCGTATCAAAATTTTGCTGTCCCCAGTGCAGCAGCTTGCGCGCCTGATCTTCACGTCCTTTCGGGCTGTCTGCCCCCATCACCACCGCAATCAGTCGACGCTGACCGTCCACCGCGGAGGCAATCAGGTTAAAGCCCGCGCCCGAGGTGTGACCCGTTTTCAGGCCATCCACGTTCATGGTCTTATCCCACAGCAGGCCGTTGCGGTTCTGCTGGGTGATGCCGTTCCAGGTCAGGCTCTTTTCGCTGTACATGTGATAGAACTCAGGCTCGCCGTGAATGATGGCCCGGGACAGCACGGCGAGATCGTAAGCGGAGCTGTGCTGACCCGGTGCATCCAGCCCGTGTACGGTTTCGAAGTGGGTATCGCGCAGGTTCAGCTTTTCAACGTAGTCATTCATCATCCTGACGAACTGCGGCTGACCGCCCGCCACGTGATCCGCCAGCGCCACGCAGGCGTCATTGCCGGAATCAACAATCAGGCCGCGGCTGAGATCGCGCACGGAAACCCGATCGCCCTCCTTCAGAAACATCAGCGACGAACCGTCAAAGACCGGATTGCCTTTTGCCCAGGCGTCACGTCCGACCGTCACAATGTCATCGGGGCTGATGCGGTGGCTATCAATAGCACGATCGACAACGTACCCCGTCATCAGTTTGGTCAGGCTCGCCGGATTACGCTGCTGATGTTCGTTGCCCGCCGTTAAGATTTGACCCGTGGTGTAATCCATCAATACCCAGGATCCTGCCTGGATGGCAGGCGGCTGAGGTGAAAAATCCAGCGGCTCGGCAGCCAGCGCGGATGAAATACTCGAAGCGAGTAAAGAAACAGCAATAAACAGACGGCGTTTCAACGGTATATCCTCAGGTCAGTAAAAATCGATGACCTTTTTACGGGAGTTCTGATGTCGTTACCTGCCTTAATTGCAAAAAAATGTGACAGCACGCAGATTTTTTCGGAACAAATCTCGCAAATTTCTTGCCTGAAGGTGCTTTTTATTCGGACTGCTCACCCCAATCGTTTACCATAGAGACGTCAATTTTTAACAGGATGAGATTACTGGTGTCTGACTCTGCCGCGCGCCCGACTTTTTTGTTCCACGATTACGAAACCTTTGGCACCCATCCGGCGCTGGACCGACCGGCGCAGTTTGCGGCTATCCGAACCGATGACGAATTTAACGTCATCGGCGAACCCGAGGTGTTTTACTGTAAACCCGCCGATGACTATCTGCCGCAGCCGGGCGCGGTGATGGTGACGGGCATCACCCCTCAGGAAGCGCGGGATAAAGGCGTTAGCGAAGCAGAATTTGCCCGTCGCATCCACGACCTGTTCACGGTGCCCAATACCTGCGTGGTGGGTTACAACAACATCCGTTTTGACGATGAAGTGACGCGCAATATCTTCTACCGCAACTTCTACGATCCGTATGCCTGGAGCTGGCAAAACCGCAATTCGCGCTGGGATTTGCTGGATATTATGCGCGCCTGCTATGCGCTGCGCCCGGAGGGAATTAACTGGCCGGAGAACGACGACGGCTTGCCGAGCTTCAGGCTCGAGCATCTGACGCGGGCCAACGGCATTGAGCACAGCAACGCCCACGACGCGATGGCAGACGTCTACGCGACCATCGCTATGGCGAAGCTCGTAAAAACCGCGCAGCCTCGCCTGTTTGAGTATCTGCTGAGCCATCGCAGCAAGCAAAAGCTGATGACGCTGATTGACGTGCCGCAGATGAAACCGCTGGTGCATATTTCAGGGATGTTCGGTGCGTGGCGCGGGAACACAAGCTGGGTGGCGCCGCTTGCCTGGCATCCAGACAACCGTAACGCCGTCATCATGGTGGATCTTGCCGGGGATATCTCGCCGCTGCTTGAGCTCGACAGCGACACCTTACGTGAACGGCTTTATACGCCGAAAGAGGCGCTGGGTGACCTGCCAGCCGTACCGGTAAAACTGGTGCACATCAATAAATGCCCGGTGCTTGCGCAGGCCAACACGCTGCGCCCGGAAGACGCCGACCGGCTGGGGATTAACCGTCAGCACTGCCTCGATAACCTGAAAGTGCTGCGCGACAACCCGCAGGTGCGCGAGAAAGTCGTCGCCATTTTTGCCGAAGCAGAGCCGTTCATGCCGTCTGATAATGTGGATGCGCAGCTTTATAACGGCTTCTTCAGCGATGCCGATCGCGCGGCGATGAACATCGTGCTGCAAACCGACCCGCGTAACCTGCCCGCGCTGGATATCACCTTCGCAGATAAGCGTATTGAGAAGCTGATGTTTAACTACCGTGCGCGCAACTATCCCGGCTCGCTGGATGAAGCAGAGCAGGAGCGCTGGTTACAGCATCGGCGCAACGTGTTTACACCGGAGTTTCTTAATAGCTATGCCCAGGAGCTGGAGATGCTTTACGGCCAGTATGAAGGGGATGCTGAGAAACAGGCGCTGCTGAAAGCGCTGTTCCAGTACGCGCAAGAAATTGTCTGAGTAGCGGGTACAAAAAAGCCGGAGGCGATGTCTCCGGCTTTTTTTTTGCCCGGTGGCGCTTCGCTTACGCGGGCCTACGGTGTAGAAGTCCGTAGGTCGGGTAAGGCGAAGCCGCCACCCGACACAGTCTTACGCGACGTCTTCGTACTGAGGAACCGGGTTGCGGAAGCTCTTCGTTACGCAAGCCAGGTAAATCAGACCGATTGCACCCCAGATCAGACCCAGAACCATTGAGCTCTCTTCCAGGTTGATCCACAGGGCGCCCACCGTCAGGGCACCACACACTGGCAGCACCAGATAGTTGATGTGGTCCTTCAGCGTCTTGTTGCGCTTCTCACGGATCCAGAACTGCGAAATCACGGAGAGGTTAACGAAGGTGAACGCCACCAGCGCACCAAAGTTAATCAGCGCAGTGGCCGTTACCAGGTCGAACTTGATTGCCAGCAGGGCAATCGCGCCCACCAGCAGCACGTTCCACGCCGGGGTACGCCATTTCGGATGCACGTAACCAAAGAAGCGAGTTGGGAACACACCGTCACGGCCCATCACGTACATCAGACGAGAAACGCCCGCGTGCGCTGCCATACCGGATGCCAGTACGGTGACGCTGGAGAAGATCAGCACGCCCCACTGGAAGGTTTTACCCGCCACGTACAGCATGATTTCAGGCTGCGATGCATCCGGATCTTTAAAGCGAGAGATATCCGGGAAGTACAGCTGTAAGAAATAAGACGCACCGATGAAGATCAGGCCGCCAATCAGCGCGGTCAGGAAAATCGCTTTCGGGATCACACGCTCGGCATCTTTGGTCTCTTCAGACAGAGAAGAGATACCGTCGAAGCCCAGGAACGAGAAGCACAGGATAGTCGCCCCGGTGATCATCGGCACAACGTGCGCACCTTCAGACCAGAACGGACGGGTGCTGGTCAGCGTACCTGCGCCTTCACCGTGGGAAACGCCGTAGATGATCAGCCCAACGATAACCGCAACAATCCCCATCTGAAGGATCACGATCAGGGTGTTGAAGTTAGCCACGGTCTTGATGCTGCGCAGGTTAGAGATGGTCATAAAGGCCACCAGCGCCACAACGAAGATCCACGATGGTACGGAAGGTACCAGCGCTTCGAAGTAAATTTTTGCCAGCAGAATGTTGATCATCGGCATGAACAGGTAGTCCAGCAGTGATGACCAGCCCACCATAAAGCCAACAGCCGGGCTAATGGATTTCTGAGCATAGGTGTACGCAGAGCCAGCGGACGGGAAACGGCGAACCAGTTTACCGTAGCTCAGCGCTGTAAAGAGAATGGCGACCAGTGCAAAGGCGTACGCCGTTGCAACGTGACCGTCAGTAAGGCCTGATACGATACCGAATGTATCGAACAGCGTCATCGGTTGCATATAGGCAAGGCCCATCATAACAACCGGAATCAACGTAAGCGTTTTACGTAATTCCACGCGAGAGGTGTTTGGAGTTGCGTTATGCGACATAGTTATTCTCCTTTACGGTGATAACCGCCACGTAAGCGAAAAATTGCCCCATTTCTTTCTTCCTCAGCGACAACAACTGTCGGATTTTAGTAAATATCTATCCGGTACGAAGCCCGGCCTCTTGGTTTTTAGTTTCGTTTCGTACATGCAAAAAAAAATAACCGACGCCTTTTATATCGTCGATTATTCATTTGTTTGCAGCGGCGGCATTTTGCCCTATTCCAGATACAAAAGGCAATACATTGAGAAACCTGCCCATAAATTAATTTTACTAACTGGTTGATTTCCCATCATCTGCCTGAGTGTAAACTGTGGCGATAGCACTATTTGCTAAAATTTCGTCTCGCCACCAGGCGCTGGCAAGCCCGGCGGTCTGTTCATTCCAGCCCACCCATACCGATTCGTTACTGCTTTGCGCTAAAACCTGTTTTTCCACCAGCGCGCCGCTTTCAATAAAGCGCTGTGCTAAATAACGGGGAAGGTAGCCGCACCCCAGGCCGCTTATTTGCAGTTCCAGCTTGGTTTTAAAATCAAAAACGGTGATGGCCTCCTGCTCATCCAGAAGCTGCGATGAAATGCCGCACTCGGGGCGGGAGCTGTCTCCCACCACAATGGCGCGATGGTTTTTAATGACGCGTCTTGAAACAGGCTCCGGTTCATTCGCCAGCGGGTGGTGAGGCGCAACGGCAAAGATCTGCTCCAGAACGCCCAGCCGGGCGAAACCAAATTCACTCAGTTGAGGAGGCTCATGCAGCGCTCCAACGATGATATCCGCCCTGCCCTGCGTTAAGGCGTCCCACGAGCCGCCCAGCACGCCGTTGATAAAAACCAGCCGCGTGACGCTATGGCGCTGATAGAACGCCTCAATAAGCGGGGTAAGCAGCGAAAAAGGGAAAGTATCATCAACCCCAATCACCAGCTCATTTTCCCAGCCCTGATGAAGTTTGACGGCCTGTTTTTCCAGCTCGCGAACCGTATGCAGCACGTCACGCCCTTTTTCCAGCAGCATCTGCCCAGTACGGGTGAAACGCGCGCGATGGCCAGTGCGGTCAAGAATTTGAATATTAAGATCGCTCTCGAGCTTTTGCACGGTGTAGCTCAGAGCCGAAGGGGTTTTATAGAGCTTCGCCGAGGCGGCGGCAAAGCTCCCCTCTTTTTCCAGCGCATCCAGAATAACAAGAACATCCAGCAGCGGTTTCATCTTCGCCCCCTTGCGGTGTGCGATGGCCTCCGCCGGCGCAATTATTCCATGGGCATAACCAGCGGATCGGGATACTGATACTCAAATCCCAGTTCATGGCAAATACGATTGCCATCAATAATTTTGCCTTTGCGCTCCCCCTGCGCCTCACTGAACACCGGCGGCGCCAGACCCAGCTGGCGCGCCATCAGCGGATAAAAGGTGCTGCGTGGCGGATGCGAAGGCGCACATATATTATAGATGTGCCCCCCTTTCGGAGCCTGTAAAAGCAGCTCTATCGCACCGATAACATCTTCAAGGTGTACAAGGTTAACGCCGTGCTGACCATCCGGCGCGGATTTACCGGCAAAGAAGCGTCCCGGATGACGCCCCGGCCCCACCAGCCCGGCGAGGCGTAAAATATCCACCTGCGTGCCAGGCAGATTGTGCAGCCAGTCTTCCAGCTCTTTCAGTACCCGTCCGCTGGCGGTTACCGGACGGCGCTCGGTGTTTTCTTTCGCCGTACCGTCGATATCGCCATAGACGGAGGTCGAGCTGGTGAAAATGATACGCGGAATATGGTGCGCCAGGGCGCTGTCGACAATCTCCTGCACCGCCTGCAGGTAAAACGTCTCGCCCGGCCCGCTGCGCCGCGCCGGTAAGGTAATGACCAGTGCGTCCACATTCATCAGTTCATCCAGCTCGTCGGTATCGCAGATAAGCTCGGGTTCGAGACGCAGCTCGACACCATCAATGCCGCACATGCGCGCCGCCTCAACCCCGTCCCGCGTGGTCTTACTCCCTGTCACCTGCCAGCCTTTCGCGGCTAATGACATCGCCAGTGGCATTCCTAACCACCCTAATCCGACAATCGCGACCTTTTTCATGACATTCTCCGCTTAACGACGCCTGTTATAAGGCTACGCCAGCCTTATGGAACGCACAATTCATACCATCAATATGAAATGAATTAATGATCAAAAAAAGCCCTTGCTTTATGGCGTACAACTGGTTTAGGTTAAAAGACATCAAATGCATAAGCATTCAACGAGAATTTATATGACACGCGTTCCTTTTAAAAACCACCATCATCACCATCATCCTGACTAGTCTTTCAGGCGATGTGTGCTGGAAGACGTTTGGATCTTCCAGTGGTGCATGAACGCATGAAAAAGCCCCCGGAAGATCTTCTTCCGGGGGCTTTTTTTTGGACCGCATTCAGACAGGTTAAAACAGGTTAACGAGGAACACAGAATGTTAGATAACTCACGTTTACGCATAGCTATTCAAAAATCAGGCCGTTTAAGCGATGATTCACGCGAACTGCTGGCCCGCTGCGGGATTAAAATCAACCTGCACACCCAGCGCCTGATCGCCCTGGCTGAAAATATGCCGATCGACATTCTGCGCGTACGTGATGACGATATTCCGGGCCTGGTCATGGATGGCGTCGTTGACCTCGGCATCATCGGCGAAAACGTACTGGAAGAAGAGTTATTAACCCGCCGCGCGCAGGGCGAAGATCCACGCTACTTTACCCTGCGTCGTCTGGACTTCGGCGGCTGCCGCCTGTCGCTGGCCACGCCGGTTGATGAAGCCTGGGATGGCCCGGCCGCGCTGAACGGCAAACGTATCGCCACCTCTTACCCTCACCTGCTGAAGCGTTACCTCGATCAAAAAGGCGTGCAGTTTAAATCTTGTCTGCTGAATGGCTCTGTTGAAGTGGCGCCACGCGCGGGCCTGGCCGATGCCATCTGTGACCTCGTCTCCACCGGCGCCACGCTGGAAGCCAACGGCCTGCGCGAAGTGGAGGTGATCTACCGCTCAAAAGCGTGCCTTATCCAGCGCGACGGCGAGATGGCGGAGGCTAAACAGCAGCTCATCGACAAACTGCTGACCCGCATTCAGGGCGTGATTCAGGCGCGTGAATCCAAATACATCATGATGCATGCGCCGACCGAGCGCCTGGACGAAGTGATTGCCCTGCTGCCAGGTGCTGAGCGTCCAACCATTCTGCCGCTGGCGGGCGACCAGCAGCGCGTGGCGATGCACATGGTCAGCAGCGAAACCCTGTTCTGGGAAACGATGGAAAAACTGAAGGCGCTGGGCGCGAGTTCTATTCTGGTGCTGCCAATTGAGAAGATGATGGAGTAACGACCATGAGCTTTAACACAATCATCGACTGGAATACCTGTAGCGACGCACAACAGCGTGAGCTGCTGATGCGCCCGGCAATTTCAGCCTCAGAGAGCATCACCCGCACCGTGGCGGAGATCCTCGATAACGTCAAAGCCCGCGGAGACGACGCGCTGCGCGAGTACAGCGCGAAGTTTGATAAAACTGAGGTCGACGCGTTACAGGTCACCGCACAGGAGATCGCCGGGGCGGAAAGCCGCCTTGGGGATGAGATCAAACAGGCGATGGCCGTCGCGGTGAAAAATATTGATACCTTCCACACCGCGCAGAAATTGCAGGCGGTGGATGTGGAAACCCTGCCCGGCGTGCGCTGCCAGCAGGTGACGCGCCCGGTGGCGTCCGTTGGCCTCTATATTCCTGGCGGCTCTGCCCCGCTGTTTTCGACCGTCCTGATGCTGGCCACTCCGGCACGTATTGCCGGTTGTCAGAAGGTGGTGCTCTGCTCTCCACCACCGATCGCCGATGAGATCCTGTATGCGGCGAAGCTGTGCGGCGTGCAGGCGATCTATAAAGTGGGCGGCGCGCAGGCGATTTCCGCCCTGGCGTTCGGGACGGAGTCTGTTCCCAAAGTCGACAAAATCTTTGGTCCGGGCAACGCATACGTTACCGAAGCGAAGCGCCAGGTCAGTCAGCGTCTGGACGGCGCGGCGATTGATATGCCTGCCGGTCCGTCTGAAGTGCTGGTGATTGCCGACAGCGGCGCTACACCGGATTTCGTGGCCTCTGACCTGCTCTCGCAGGCCGAGCACGGCCCTGACTCGCAAGTGATTTTACTGACGCCAGATGCCGATATGGCAAAACGCGTGGGCGATGCCGTTGAGCGTCAGCTGGCCGACCTGCCGCGTGCGGAAACGGCGCGTCAGGCGCTATCGGCCAGCCGACTGATTGTGGCTCGCGATATCGACCAGTGCATCGCCATCTCCAATCAGTACGGGCCGGAGCACCTGATCATTCAGTCCCGCAACGCGCGCGATCTGGTCGACAGCATAACCAGCGCAGGCTCGGTGTTCCTCGGGGACTGGTCACCGGAATCCGCCGGGGATTACGCCTCCGGCACCAACCACGTGCTGCCCACGTATGGCTATACCTCAACCTGCTCCAGCCTGGGGCTGGCGGATTTCCAGAAGCGCATGACCGTGCAGGAACTCTCTCGCGAGGGATTTGCCTCGCTGGCGTCGACCATCGAAACCCTGGCCGCCGCCGAGCGCCTGACTGCCCACAAAAATGCCGTGACGCTGCGCGTTGCCGCCCTGAAGGAGCAAGCATGAACATCGAAGAATTAGCCCGCGAAAATGTCCGTCGCCTGACGCCCTATCAGTCTGCGCGTCGTCTCGGCGGGAACGGCGACGTCTGGCTGAATGCCAACGAATACCCCACGGCGGTGGCCTTTGAGCTCTCGCAGCAGACGCTGAACCGCTACCCGGAGTGTCAGCCGAAAGCGGTGATCGAGAACTATGCGCAGTACGCAGGCGTGAAGCCTGAGCAGGTGCTGGTCAGCCGTGGGGCGGATGAAGGGATTGAGCTACTGATCCGCGCCTTCTGCGAGCCGGGTAAAGACGCGGTGATGTACTGCCAGCCCACCTACGGGATGTACAGCGTCAGCGCCGAAACCTTTGGCGTGGCCTGCCGCAACGTGCAGGCGCTGGACAACTGGCAGCTGGATTTGCAGGGCATCGCCGATAACCTCGACGGCGTGAAGGTGGTGTTTGTCTGTAGCCCGAACAACCCGACCGGGCAGATTATCAATCCGCAGGATATCCGTTCCCTGCTGGAAATGACGCGCGGCAAAGCGCTGGTTGTGGCCGACGAAGCCTACATTGAGTTCTGCCCGCAGGCGACGCTGGCAGGCTGGATTGAAGAGTATCCGCATCTCGTTGTGCTGCGCACTCTGTCCAAAGCGTTCGCTCTCGCCGGTCTTCGCTGCGGTTTTACGCTGGCAAATAAAGCGGTTATCGACCTGCTGATAAAAGTGATCGCCCCGTATCCGCTCTCAACGCCGGTTGCCGATATTGCGGCACAGGCGCTGGCCCCGCAGGGCATCAGCGCGATGCGCGAGCGTGTGGCGCAGATCCTGGAGGAGCGTCAGTATCTAGTCGATGCCCTGAAAACGATTCCGTGCGTGGAGCAGGTGTTCGACTCGGAGACCAACTACATCCTGGTGCGCTTCACCGCCTCAAGCGCGATATTTAAATCGTTGTGGGATCAGGGCATTATCTTACGAGACCAGAATAAACAACCTACCCTGAGCGGCTGCCTGCGTATTACCGTCGGCACCCGCGCGGAGAGCCAGCGCGTGATTGACGCCCTGAAAGCGGAGAAAGTATGAGTCAGAAGTATCTCTTTATCGATCGTGACGGCACCATCATCTCGGAGCCACCCAGCGATTTTCAGGTCGATCGTTTCGACAAGCTGGCCTTTGAACCCGACGTGATCCCGGTGCTGCTGAAGCTTCAGAAAGCAGGCTATAAGCTGGTGATGATCACCAACCAGGACGGTCTGGGCACAGACAGCTTCCCGCAGGCGGACTTTGACGGCCCGCACAACCTGATGATGCAGGTGCTGACCTCGCAGGGCATCGCCTTCGACGAGGTGCTGATCTGCCCGCACATGCCTGCCGACGAATGCGACTGCCGCAAGCCAAAAGTGAAGCTTGTTGAACGTTATCTGGCGGACGAGACGCTGGATAAAGCGAACAGCTATGTGATTGGCGATCGCGTCACGGACATCACGCTGGCCGAAAATATGGGCATTGCAGGCCTGCGCTATAACCGCGACACGCTAAACTGGGCGATGATTAGCGAGCAGCTCACCAGACGCGACCGCTATTCTCACGTAGAACGCAACACCAAAGAGACGCAGATCGACGTGAAGGTCTGGCTCGATCGTGAAGGCGGCAGCAAGATCCACACCGGCGTCGGTTTCTTCGACCACATGCTGGATCAAATCGCCACTCACGGCGGCTTCCGCATGGAGATCGCCGTTAAGGGCGACCTGTATATCGACGATCACCACACCGTGGAAGATACCGGCCTGGCGTTGGGCGAAGCCCTGAAGCTGGCGCTCGGCGACAAACGCGGCATCAACCGCTTCGGCTTTGTTCTGCCGATGGACGAGTGCCTGGCGCGCTGCGCGATGGATATCTCCGGGCGTCCGCACCTGGAATATAAAGCCGACTTCACCTACCAGCGCGTGGGCGATCTCAGCACCGAGATGGTGGAGCACTTCTTCCGCTCGCTTTCTTACACCATGGGCCTGACGCTGCACCTGAAAACCAAAGGCAAAAACGATCACCACCGCGTTGAGAGCCTGTTCAAAGCCTTGGGCCGTACCCTGCGCCAGGCGATCCGCGTGGAAGGTGACGCCCTTCCCTCGTCGAAAGGAGTGCTGTAATGAACGTGGTGATTCTGGACACCGGATGCGCCAACCTGAACTCCGTACAGTCGGCGATTATGCGCCACGGCTACGAGCCGGTGGTGAGCCGCGACCCGGACGTGGTGCTGCGCGCGGATAAACTCTTTCTGCCGGGCGTAGGCACCGCCCAGGCGGCGATGGATCAGATCCACGAGCGCGAGCTGGTGGATCTCATCAAAGCCTGTACTCAACCGGTGCTGGGCATTTGCCTCGGCATGCAGCTGCTTGGCCGCCGCAGCGAAGAGAGCAACGGCGTCGATCTGCTGGGCATTATAGAAGAAGACGTGCCGAAAATGACCGACCACGGCCTGCCGCTGCCGCACATGGGCTGGAACCGCGTTTATCCGAAGGCGGGCAACAGGCTGTTCCAGGGAATCGAAGACGGCGCGTACTTCTACTTCGTCCACAGCTACGCCATGCCCGTGAATACCTACACCATCGCCCAGTGCAATTACGGCGAGGCGTTCACCGCCGCAGTGCAGAAAGATAACTTTTACGGCGTGCAGTTTCACCCGGAACGCTCCGGCGCCGCCGGTGCGCAGCTGCTGAAAAATTTCCTGGAGATGTGATGATAATTCCCGCTTTAGATTTAATTGACGGCACGGTTGTTCGTCTCCATCAGGGTGATTACGGGCAGCAGCGCGACTATGGCAACGACCCGCTGCCGCGGTTACAGGCTTACGCCGCTGAAGGCGCTGAGGTGTTGCACCTGGTCGATCTGACCGGCGCGAAAGATCCGGCGAAGCGCCAGATCCCGCTGCTTAAAACACTGGTGACTGGCGTGGACGTCCCGGTGCAGGTGGGCGGCGGCGTGCGTACGGAAGCCGATGTTACCGCCTTACTGGACGCGGGCGTGGCGCGCGTGGTAGTCGGTTCGACCGCTGTGAAAGATCCTGAGACGGTCAAGGGCTGGTTCCGCCGCTTCGGCGCGGATGCGCTGGTGCTGGCGCTGGATGTGCGCATTGACGAACAGGGTAACAAGCAGGTCGCGGTCAGCGGCTGGCAGGAAAACTCCGGCGTGACGCTGGAAGAGCTGGTTGAGATGTATCTCCCCGTAGGGCTAAAGCATGTGCTGTGCACGGATATTTCACGCGATGGCACGCTCGCAGGCTCTAACGTCTCGCTGTATGAAGAGGTTTGCGCGCGTTATCCGCAGGTGGCGTTCCAGTCCTCTGGCGGTATCGGCGACCTGGCGGATATCGCTGCTCTGCGCGGAACCGGTGTACGCGGCGTGATCGTGGGTCGCGCGCTGCTGGAAGGCAAATTTACGGTGAAGGAGGCGATTCAATGCTGGCAAAACGGATAATTCCCTGCCTGGACGTGCGTGATGGTCAGGTTGTAAAAGGCGTGCAGTTCCGCAACCACGAGATCATTGGCGACATCGTTCCGCTGGCAAAACGCTATGCCGAAGAAGGCGCAGACGAACTGGTATTTTACGATATCACCGCCTCCAGCGATGGCCGCGTGGTGGACAAAAGCTGGGTGGCGCGCGTGGCAGAGGTGATTGATATTCCCTTCTGTGTGGCGGGCGGGATCAAATCTGCTGACGATGCGGCGAAGATTCTCTCTTTCGGTGCGGACAAAATTTCCATTAACTCCCCTGCCCTGGCCGACCCGGAGCTGATTACGCGTCTGGCGGATCGCTTTGGCGTGCAGTGCATTGTCGTGGGGATCGACACCTGGTTTGATGCCGCAACGGGAAAATATCACGTTAACCAGTACACCGGCGATGAAAGCCGCACGCGCGTCACCCAATGGGAGACGCTGGACTGGGTGCAGGAAGTGCAAAAACGCGGTGCGGGTGAAATCGTTCTGAACATGATGAACCAGGACGGCGTTCGTAACGGTTACGACCTGGAGCAGCTGAAAAAAGTGCGCGCGGTCTGCCAGGTTCCGCTGATTGCCTCCGGCGGCGCGGGCACCATGGAACACTTCCTTGAAGCCTTCCGCGATGCGAACGTTGACGGCGCGCTGGCCGCTTCCGTGTTCCACAAACAGATTATCAATATTGGTGAGTTAAAAACGTACCTGGCCGACCAGGGCGTGGAGATCAGGGTATGTTAACAGAGCAACAACAGGCGCAGCTGGACTGGGAAAAAACTGACGGATTACTGCCGGTGGTTGTACAGCATGCCGTTTCAGGCGAAGTGCTGATGCTGGGATACATGAACCAGGAGGCACTGGCAAAAACGCTCGACAGCGGCAAGGTGACGTTTTTCTCGCGCACCAAACAGCGCCTGTGGACGAAAGGGGAAACCTCGGGTCACTTCCTGAACGTGGTCAGCATTACGCCAGACTGCGACAACGACACCCTGCTGGTGCTGGTCAACCCGATTGGGCCGACCTGCCACAAAGGCACCAGCAGCTGCTTCGGCGAGGCGAGCCATCAGTGGCTGTTCCTCTATCAGCTGGAACAGCTGCTGGCAGAGCGTAAATCAGCGGATCCCGAGAGCTCGTACACGGCGAAGCTGTACGCCAGCGGCACCAAACGGATTGCGCAGAAAGTGGGTGAGGAAGGCGTTGAAACGGCGCTGGCGGCCACCGTGCATGATCGGGAGGAGCTGACGAACGAAGCGTCGGATTTGATGTATCACTTGCTGGTGCTGCTTCAGGATCAGGAGCTGGATTTAACGACGGTGATTGAGAATCTGCGGAAACGGCATAAATAAAAAAAGACCGGGGAAACCCGGTCTTTTTTTGTATGTAAATCAGGCTCTTGGTTTGTAGTTTCTCAGCGCGTTACGGCCGAGGACGACAGCAGAACCGATGATCCCGCCGAGGAGAACGGCAAGGATGAGGGTGATGGCCTTTTTCGGGCTGTCACGCTTAATTGGCAGATCTGGTTTCATCACGTAACGATAGACGTGTAAAGTGTCTGGATTAACGTTGAGATTTTGAATATCCAGTAAATTCTTTTTGGTCTGATAATAAGCCCCTGGGAAGACCAACGGACGGGAGGCTTCGTTATCAACCATTGATTTGAGCGCTACAGTACCAAGCAGGAACATGGTTTCCTGAGTGACATCCTGTGTTTGCTGGAGCTGCGGTGTGATAATTTTCGCTGCTTCCGCGTTCTTAAGCGCCTCAGAAATCTGCTTGATACGCAGATCTTTTTGCTCCTGCGCGACTTTCTCCTGATTCTGGAGGGAGTCGTTCAGGGTTGTGATCTGTTGCTTGAGGTTGTCTCTCAGGTCAAGCGTAAGTTCTTTTGCTGTCTGTTCGTCGACCTGCTGGATGTACTGAGCCAACTGCTTTTGTGCTGCTTCAGCCGAATCGCTCTGATAACTGACAGTTAAAGGTACACTCTGTCCCTTTACAGTAGGTTCAATGCTCAATTTCTCGGGAAATTCCTGGTTGTCCAGCGCTTGCGCTAATGCTGAAAAAGAAGAATTAAAACGACCAATAGCACGATTTTGGATATCTAAGGTTGAAGGTGCTGCCCCGCCATAGAGGATATTCAATGCATTGGAATAGGTGGCGATTTGTGCCGCATCAGGCTGGGCTATGATCGCAGATGACGTCCATTTCTCTTTGGCTACAGTGATGTAAACGGCAGCAAGAACGATAAAAGCAGCAATAAAAGCCCCTATTACCCACTTACCACGCCACAGCTGTAGCACTAAATCAAGTAAATCAATTTGCTCCGGGTCATTGTTGCGTGTGACCAGGTTATCGTTATTGTGCGTCATACAATCCCTAACAGATGAAAAAGGGCAAACATAATCTTGTTTCCATAGTGTATCCGTTGCTGCGGAATTTTCTATAAGAATCCGATGAGTTATATCGGAAAGATGGGTTATGTAAGTGAAGTACGACGCGCTATCATAGTCGGATTCTGATGTCGTGGGGCATCAACAAGAACACTGTGAATGAGGGAAGCTATGAAATTTCTGGTAACGGGCGCGGCGGGCTTTATCGGTTCTCATGTCAGCAAGCGCCTGCTTGATGCAGGGCATGAAGTTGTTGGGATTGATAATCTGAATGATTACTATGACCCAAACCTTAAGCTCGCCCGTCTCAATCTGCTCAAATCCGACAATTTCACCTTCCACAAGCTGGACTTAGCGGACCGCGAGGGCATGGCCGCTCTCTTCGCTGAGGAGAAATTTGACCGCGTGATCCATCTTGCCGCACAGGCGGGCGTACGTTACTCGCTGGAAAACCCGCATGCCTACGCAGATGCGAACCTGGTAGGTCACCTGAACGTGCTGGAAGGCTGTCGCCACAACAAGGTTCATCATCTTCTGTATGCTTCATCCAGCTCAGTATACGGCCTCAACCGTAAGATGCCGTTTTCTACTGGCGACTCCGTAGACCATCCGGTTTCCCTGTATGCGGCAACCAAAAAAGCCAATGAGCTGATGTCGCATACCTATTCGCATCTGTACAATCTGCCGACCACTGGCCTGCGCTTCTTTACCGTCTATGGCCCCTGGGGCCGCCCGGACATGGCGCTGTTCAAATTCACCAAAGCCATGATTGAAGGCAACAGCATCGACGTCTACAACTACGGCAAGATGAAGCGCGACTTCACCTATATTGATGATATTGCGGAGGCGATTATTCGCCTACAGGACGTCATTCCTCAGGCCGACGCAGACTGGACAGTCGAAACCGGTTCGCCAGCAACCAGCTCTGCCCCGTATCGCGTGTATAACATCGGCAACAGTTCACCTGTCGAACTGATGGATTACATCACTGCGCTTGAAGAGGCGCTGGGCAAAGAAGCGGTGAAAAATATGATGCCGATCCAGCCGGGGGACGTGCTGGAGACCAGTGCGGACACCAAAGCGCTGTATGACGTTATTGGGTTTAAACCACAAACCTCAGTCAAAGAAGGCGTGAAAAACTTCATCGACTGGTACCGCAACTTCTATAACGTTTAAAAACAAAAAACCCGGCAGATTGCCGGGTTTTTTTATATCACGATTTTGATTAGTCACTGCCGAACAAATCGCGGGTATAGACTTTATCTTTCACGTCCGCCAGCTCTTCCGCCATACGGTTGGAGATAATTACGTCCGCTTCTTTCTTAAATGCATCCAGATCGCGGATCACACGTGAATGGAAGAACTCGTCTTCCTGCATGGCCGGTTCATAAATAATGACCTGTACGCCCTTCGCCTTAATACGCTTCATGATCCCCTGAATGGAAGAAGCGCGGAAGTTATCGGAACCGCTCTTCATGATCAGGCGATACACGCCCACCACTTTCGGCTGACGCGCGAGAATAGAATCTGAGATGAAGTCTTTACGCGTGCGGTTGGCATCCACAATGGCGGAAATCAGGTTGTTCGGCACCGCCTGATAGTTTGCCAGCAGCTGCTTGGTATCTTTTGGCAGACAGTAGCCGCCGTAACCGAATGACGGGTTGTTGTAATGGTTACCGATACGCGGGTCGAGACATACGCCCTCGATGATCTGACGGGTATTCAGACCTAAACTCTCGGCATAGCTGTCCAGCTCGTTGAAGTAAGCCACGCGCATGGCCAGATAGGTGTTAGCGAAAAGCTTAATCGCTTCTGCCTCGGTGGAATCGGTGAACAGCACCGGCACGTCTTTTTTAATGGCGCCTTCCTGGAGCAAGGCAGCAAAACGCTCTGCACGCTCGGAACGCTCGCCAATCACGATACGGGATGGGTGCAGGTTATCGTATAACGCCCTGCCCTCGCGTAGAAACTCCGGCGAGAAGAAGACATTATCAATACCCAACTCTTCTTTGATAGATTTGGTGAAGCCTACTGGAATCGTCGACTTGATGATCATCACCGCATTAGGGTTGATTGACGTAACGTCTTTGATCACCGCTTCAACGGTAGAGGTATTGAAGTAGTTAGTTTTGGGATCGTAGTCGGTCGGCGTGGCAATGATGACAAAATCCGCATCGCGGTAAGCGTCTTCTTTGTCCGTGGTTGCGCGGAAGTTCAGCGGTTTGGTCGCCAGGTACTCTTCAATCTCTTTATCGACGATCGGGGACTTCTTCTGGTTAAGCATGTCCACTTTTGCCTGCACGATATCCAATGCAACCACTTCATGGTTTTGTGCAATCAGGATACCGTTTGAGAGACCAACATAGCCTGTTCCGGAGATAGTTATTTTCATTCGTTTAACTTCTTCAAGTTTGAGTTTCTGGAGGCGTAAGCACACCACCGCAATAAACAACTGTTGAGGTTTTTACCTCTTAAGTTGAGGGACTGTCAAGACGAATGCCTTGCTTCAGAAAGGGATAAACGTAGTGATTTATGCGGCAATAAAAGGAGTGGGCTGGGGAAAGTAAGCCAACATGGGCCTGAAAGCGATAAAAAAAGCCCGGTGAGACTCACCGGGCCATGCTATCAGACTGAGTTAAATCAGATTAATCCAGCCATTCGGTGTGGAACACACCTTCTTTATCCGTACGCTTATAGGTATGCGCACCGAAGTAGTCACGCTGTGCCTGAATCAGGTTCGCTGGCAGAACGGCAGCACGATAGCTGTCGTAATATGCCACCGCAGCGGAGAAGGTCGGAACCGGGATACCATTCTGCACCGCGTACGCAACAACATCACGCAGCGCCTGCTGATATTCGTCTGCAATTTGTTTGAAGTAAGGCGCCAGCAGAAGGTTTGCGATACCTGCATTTTCTGCATAGGCATCGGTGATTTTTTGCAGGAACTGTGCGCGAATGATACAGCCAGCACGGAAGATCTTCGCAATCTCACCGTAGTTCAGGTCCCAGTTGTTCTCGTCAGATGCCGCGCGAAGCTGGGAGAAGCCCTGCGCATAAGAAACGATTTTACCCAGGTAGAGAGCACGGCGGACTTTCTCAACGAACTCCGCTTTATCACCGGCTGGTTTGGCCTGAGGACCAGACAGCACTTTAGACGCTGCAACACGCTGCTCTTTCAGAGAAGATATATAACGTGCAAATACGGATTCGGTGATCAGGGATAATGGCTCACCCAGATCCAGAGAGCTCTGGCTGGTCCATTTACCGGTCCCCTTGTTCGCTGCTTCATCCAGAATCACATCAACCAGATATTTACCCTCTTCATCTTTTTTAGTGAAGATATCTTTGGTGATGTCGATCAGGTAGCTGTTCAGCTCGCCTTTATTCCACTCGGTGAAAGTCTCGGCGAGTTCTTCGTTAGAGAGGTTCAGGCCACCTTTCAGCAGGGAGTATGCTTCGGCAATCAACTGCATATCGCCGTATTCGATGCCGTTGTGAACCATTTTCACATAGTGGCCAGCACCGTCAGGACCGATATAGGTCACGCACGGCTCGCCGTCTTCTGCAACGGCTGCAATTTTGGTCAGGATAGGCGCGACCAGTTCGTACGCTTCTTTCTGGCCGCCAGGCATGATAGAAGGACCTTTCAGTGCACCTTCTTCACCACCGGAAACGCCGGTACCGATGAAGTTAAAGCCTTCCGCAGACAGTTCACGGTTACGACGAATGGTGTCGTGGAAGAAGGTGTTGCCGCCATCAATGATGATGTCGCCTTTATCCAGATACGGTTTCAGTGAATCGATAGCAGCGTCGGTACCCGCGCCCGCTTTCACCATTAACAGGATACGACGAGGCGTTTCCAGAGACTCAACGAACTCTTTAACCGTATAGAAAGGAACCAGCTTCTTGCCTGGATTCTCAGCGATGACTTCTTCAGTCTTATCACGGGAGCGGTTGAAAACGGAGACGGTATAACCACGGCTTTCGATGTTGAGCGCCAGGTTGCGCCCCATCACTGCCATACCGACAACGCCGATCTGTTGCTTTGACATTACATACTCCTGTCTTGGGGATAATCACTGCGGTGCGATGCAGTTTGAATGTATATACGATGTTAACTCAAGCCTGTTACTTATGGATAGCCTTTGGTGCGCTAACGGCCGCGAGATAGGCAAACAGTGTATCGTTTAGTCAAAATAGACGGAATCGGCGAACGTCTTGCCTAAACTATCCTTGGATGACAGCAGGGGTAACTCACCATCAATAAGTGGCCACTTAATCCCAACAGAATCATCATTCCACAATAGGGAATGTTCAGACAAAGGGTTATAATAATCAGTGCACTTATAGACAAACTCAGCGCTTTCAGACAAGACGTAAAAACCGTGAGCAAATCCCTCAGGGATCCAAAGTTGACGTTTGTTTTCAGCGGAAAGCATAATACCTGTCCAGCGCCCAAACGTGGCTGATGATTTTCGCATATCAACAGCAACATCAAAGACTTCTCCGCTGACAACACGTACCAATTTTCCTTGTGGATTTTGAGTCTGGTAATGTAAACCTCTCAAAATATTCCTTGCAGATTTTGAGTGGTTATCCTGCACGAAGTTACGTTCGCATACCAATTCACAAAATTTCTTTTGTTGCCAGGTTTCCATAAAGAAACCCCGTTCATCACCAAAAGTGACCGGCTCGATAATTTTTACATCAGGAATTTCAGTATCAATGACTTTCATTATTAACTCTTTATTTCCCCAAAACTTCTATTACCACACGTTCAACACCTTGTTTCCAGTCTGGAAGTGTCACATTAAACACACGCTGGAATTTCTGATTTGAGAGGCGCGAATTCAACGGACGAGTAGCAGGTGTAGGATACTCACTGGTAGAAATGCCGTTAACTTCCTGGATAAGAAGAGGCTCACCCTGAGCTTTAGCCGTTTCGAAAACAAAATTTGCATAATCAAACCAGGTCGTTTCCCCGCTTGCGACTAAATGGTATTTACCAACAACAGATTTATTATTCTGCTCTTCTCGAATTGCCAGTGCAGTACAATCAGCCAATAATTCAGCACTTGTCGGAGCGCCATGCTGGTCGTTGATAACGGACAACCTCTCTTTCTCACGAGCTAAACGCAGCATGGTTTTCGCAAAATTATTACCACGAGTGGCATAAACCCAGCTGGTGCGGAATATGAGATGTCGGGGATTAAGGCGCGTAATTTCCAACTCGCCTGCTAATTTAGTCTCACCGTAGACATTTAACGGTGCTGGCGCCTCATCTTCCAGCCGATAATGATCGCCCTCACCATCAAACACATAATCTGTAGAGTAATGAATTAGGAGCGCACCTAATTTCGCTGACTCCTCAGCGAGAACCGCAACCCCTTTCTGATTGAGCAACTCAGACAGGTTACGTTCTTGTTCGGCTCTGTCCACAGCGGTATGCGCTGCCGCGTTAACGATAACGTCAGGTTTCACCAATCGTACGGTTTGTGCGATGCCAGGAAGGTCAGTCAAGTCACCACATAAATGCTTGTCGAAATAATCTACTGCGATGACTTCTCCAAGAGTGGAAAGAGAACGTTGTAATTCCCATCCAACCTGCCCGTTTTTTCCTACAAGTAAAATTTTCATTGGCATGCCGGTTTATTGTCCAATCAACATTTTCAAATATTGACCATAAGATGTTTTCTGAAGCAGATCGGCCTGAACAGCTATTTCGTCCGAACTGAGCCATTTATTACGGAATGCAATTTCTTCAAGGCATGCCACTTTCATACCCTGCCGTTTTTCAATGGTATGAATGAACTGAGAAGCTTCAATCAAGCTATCATGAGTACCTGTATCGAGCCAGGCAAATCCACGACCTAATAACTCCACCTCAAGCTCACCCCGGTCAAGATACATCTGATTTAGAGTTGTGATTTCAAGCTCACCGCGAGCAGAGGGCTTTATTTCCTTAACCATGTCGACAACATTATTGTCATAGAAATAGAGTCCAGTGACTGCCCAGTTTGATTTAGGCTTGAGGGGTTTTTCCTCAATAGATAATGCTTTGAAATGTTCATCGAACTCGACAACACCAAAGCGCTCCGGATCCTGAACCTGGTAACCAAAAACAGTTGCCCCTGACGTTTTCTTTGCCGCCGCATTCAACTTCATACCGAAACTTTGACCAAAGAAAATATTATCACCCAACACTAATGCGCAAGGCTCGTCGCCAATAAACTTTTCACCGATAGTAAATGCCTGTGCCAGGCCATCTGGTGAGGGCTGCACGGCGTAGGTGAAATTAACACCAAACTGCGAGCCATCTTTCATTAAGCGCTGGAAAGCAGGCATATCTTCAGGTGTGGTGATAATGAGGATATCCCGAATACCGGCAAGCATGAGTACCGATACTGGGTAAAAAATCATAGGCTTGTCATATATAGGGAGCAGTTGCTTAGACACACCTTGTGTAATCGGGTACAGGCGTGTACCTGAACCGCCAGCTAAAACAATTCCTTTCATAACGCTATACCTCGATTATTTGTTCAGGCCAAGACGTTCACCAGCGTAAGAGCCATCAAGAACACGCTGCCACCAACCTTCATTATTAAGATACCATTGAATAGTTTTTTCGATCCCGCTTTCAAAGGTTTCTAGAGGCTCCCAGCCGAGATCATTTTTCATTTTAGTTGCATCAATGGCATAACGAAGATCATGTCCAGGACGATCGGCAACAAAAGTTATAAGCTCTGCAAAATTGACAATACCGTTTGGTTTTTTATCGATGATTTTATCAAGCATTGCGCAAATAGTTTTTACAACATCAATATTTTTACGTTCATTATGACCACCAATGCAATATGTATCACCGATCTTGCCCTCTGTAGCCACTTTGTACAGTGCGCGGGCGTGATCATCAACATACAGCCAATCGCGGATCTGCTCGCCGTTCCCATAGACCGGGAGCGGTTTTCCCGACAAAGCATTAAGAATAATGAGCGGAATTAACTTCTCTGGAAAATGGTAGGGGCCATAGTTGTTAGAACAGTTGGTAATCACCGTTGGTAAACCATAGGTACGATTCCAGGCGCGAACTAAATGATCGCTACCCGCCTTAGAGGCCGAGTAAGGGCTACTTGGCGCATAAGGTGTTTCTTCAGTGAATAATCCGTCAGCATCGTGAAGATCGCCAAAAACTTCATCAGTAGAGATGTGATGGAAGCGGTAAACCTTCTTCCTATCATCATCAAGTGATGCGTAATACTGACGCGATGCTTCAAGAAGAATGAATGTACCTATTACGTTAGTCTGGATGAAGGCCGCGGGTCCGTCGATAGAACGGTCAACATGACTTTCAGCAGCCAAATGCATCACGATATCAGGCTGGAAGGAATTGAAAATATCCGCAACAGCTTTCGCATTAGTAATATCAGTTAGAGAGAATGAGTATCGTGAATTTTTTTCAACTGGTGCCAGAGACTCAACATTACCTGCATAGGTTAAACAATCAACCACGCATACTGAATCCTGAGTATTATTTATAATATGCCGAACCACGGCTGAACCAATAAAACCAGCACCACCAGTGACAAGAATTTTCATAGTTTTCACTTTCTGTTAGTTATTCAGAGGAGCTCTATACTCAACTGACTCATACAATTCTTTATAAGCTTTTAAAGGATCACTTTTTTTTGAGTATATTATCTATATGCATTGCAAGCATCTCTTCCGTACGGACAAAGTCACATTTTTCTACGAATGTTTTCAATGCATTTTTAGACATTTGAGCAACCAATTCGGGATCCCTATTTAACTTTTCTAGAGCGCGCGTCCATTCAATTAAAGAATTATCTTTAATATAAATACCGCACTTCTCTTTCTCAATATCGACATACCAGTAAGGGTTGTATGTAGCAATAACTGGCACGCCTAAAGCGATAGCCTCAATCAATGAAGACAATCCGACACAATAATTGATCTTATCTGTTTTAATAGGGATAATCATACTCTTTGATGCACTTACTTTCTCAAGCAAGTCTGTATATGCCCAGCGACCTTTATTTATCCTAATGTCGCCATTTACATTTGCATAGCTATCAGGCAAATTTAAATCGCTGGTATAGATATCAATTGTAACGTCGCTATTTTTTACCGATGACATTACAGACGGCAGATCCCTATTTTCACGCCCTGTCGAAATTATATTCTCGTTATGTAATCCATTAATAAAAGGTGCATAGAAAGTTGCATCCCCTCCCCATGGTATAAAGTGACATTGATGAGAATGAAGTCCCCTTGAGGCCTTGATTTCATCGCGTGACTTTTCCGAAAGAAAGAAAATCGCATCAATTTTTCTTACATAACACTTTAAAAATGGCAGAAGCAATGAATGTATTACTTTCTTTAATCGAGACACTGGAGGGGCGAAAACATCGAGATGCATCCAACCCGCAAACTTTGTTTTAAATAAAAAAATACGTGCCAGAATATAAAAAAGCATCGTTTTTCTTTTAATAAAAGGCATAAAGAACAAATCTGGTTTGAACTTCCAATATGAAATAAGATCATTAAGTAAATTCCCCCGACCGACCATTACCTCAAAGCCCATCTTTTCTAATTTGGATACGCCGTACACGAACTGCGCAGGGATCTCATTTTTTTTATAACGGCTAAAAGCAGCGCCGTTATCATTAACAAAAACAAAGGCTTTCATTAAAACTCCGTATTAGAGGCCAGATCCAATGTGCTTAATTCAGTAAGCGCCTTTTCTCAACAGAACCACATTGACGGTTTTGAAGAGAATGACGATATCATTCCACAAAGACCAGTTTTTGACATACCAGGAGTCAAAATAAACACGCGTGGTGTAGTCAACATCGTTACGTCCACTCACCTGCCACAGGCCAGTCATGCCTGGCTTTACCATCAGATAATATTCAACGTCATCGGCATAGCGTTCCAGCTCTTCGTGGATGACCGGACGCGGGCCGACCAGGCTCATCTCACCTTTAAGTACGTTAAATAACTGAGGTAACTCATCAAGACTCGTTTTACGAATGAAGTGACCAATGGCAGTAATACGCGGATCGTTTTTCAACTTAAAATCTTTTTCCCATTCAGCACGAGCTTCAGGATCTTTCTCAAGTAATTCTGCAAGGATCTCTTTTGAATTGATATTCATAGAGCGAAACTTATAACAGTCAAATTTCTCACCACGGCGCCCAATTCTCGTATGAGCATAGATAGCCGGCCCACCATCACGGGAAACTTTATACCACAGGTAAACCAGCAGTGGCGATGAAACAAGAAGAATGCCTAAGGTGCAGACGATATCGAAGGTACGCTTAATAAAGCGCGAGGTCAGTTTAGACAGATTATTGTGAACCTGAAGAAGTAATACTTCGTGGCTAAATATAAATGACATACTAGTGCCGTATAAAGGAAATCCTCTCAGAGAAGGAATAATTATAACGTTACGGCACTTATGTTTCGCAAGGAATCGTAACCAGTTTTCAAATTTATCCTTTTCGTCAAAATCGCACGCGACTACGAACTGAGTTGAAAACGAATTATAATGAGTAAGCAATGTCTCTTCATCTTTAACGATCGGACACTCTTCCATAATATCGGCTGTCGCATCAAAATCACAAAACGCATCAATTTTGAAACCAGACACCTCATGGCTTTGTAAAGCATAATAGGCTTCACGCGCATTTCGTCCGGTACCTAAAATAACGGTGCGCTTTTTCCAGTAGCCAAATTTGTTAAGAATGATTTTTGTAAATTCACGCGATAACGGAACCATAATGATGGCATATAGCCAACAGTAGGCCCAAATATAGCGAGAAAAGTGCCATTTAGAAAATGCCACTAATGCAAGATCGAAGATCGAAAAGATGACAATAGTACGCAGTGTTTCTTTAAGTTCAGACCAGAAGGGTTTCTTTTGTGCATAATGACGTAAGCGGACGCCAAACCAAAAAACACACATTACTGTCAGAATAAAGTGTGACAACACCCTCACATCAATTTGTAGAATTGGCATAAAGGTATTCAGGTCGCCAATAAAAAACATAACGGTTAAAAAGGAAAGCCCCAAAGAAACATTAAGCCAAAATAAATCCGATGCAATTAAGGCCCCACGGCAAATAAATTCTTTCTTTTGATCTTTAAATACGCTGATTTTCATTGTTTAAATCCTGACATAAATCGGCTGATTTATGCCGTGGTCATTATTTTTCCGGATGAGTATAACTGTTCTGTACTCGCGCAGCCTGAGTATTGATCAGCGACTCAGAGTATTGAGCCCAGGCACTATCGACATACTGACTAATCTCGTCACGGAAACGCTGCTCTGAAAATGTTAAAGCATGTTCGCGACAGTCTTCTGGCTTAATTTCATCGGCGTATTTTTCAAAGGTATTCACTGCTTCGCATATGGCGTCTGCGGTTTGTTCAAAGAAGAACAGCCCAGTCGGTTTATCGCTACCAAGGGGTTTAACCGTTTCGAGGCACCCGCCTTTACCGAAAGTAATGACCGGCGTACCGCTTGCTTGTGCTTCTACAGGCGAGATACCAAAATCCTCTTCTGCAGCAAATACGTAAGCTTTAGCACGCTTCATATAGTCGACCATTGCAGCGTCATCCTGATAGCCAAGTAGCGTGATATTATCCATCGCCAGCTGTTTGATCTTATCCATCTCAGAACCATCACCGATAACCACTAACTTTTTATCAGGCATTTTGGCAAACGCACTAACAATAAGATCAACACGCTTATAAGGCACCATGCGACAAGCAGCCAGATAGAAATCCTCTTTTTTGTCACTGAATTCGAACTTATCCGTATTCACCGGCGGATAGATGACGTCTGCTTGTCTGCCATAAACCTTGTTAATGCGGCGCGCAATAAACCGTGAGTTACCAATAAAATGACTAACGCCCGCAGCGGTACGGTAATCCCAAATACGAATCTTATGCAGGAGATACTTAGCAAGCCACCCTTTCAAACCTTTGTTCAGGCCGGATTCCCGCAGATACTGGTGCTGGAAATCCCACGCGTAACGGATAGGAGAATGGACATACGACACATGAATTTGGTCAGGGCCAGTGATCACCCCTTTGGAAACAGCATGACTGCTTGAAATAACTACGTCATAAGCAGACATATCAAGCTGTTCGATAGCCAACGGCATCAACGGCAGATAAGACTGGAATTTTTTTGCTGCAAATGGCAAACGCTGAATAAATGTTGTAGTGACTTTTTTATTATTAAGAAAATGTTTTTCTTTTGGCTTTAAGAAATCACATACAGCGAAAATATCCGCATCGGGATAACAACGTAAAATTTGCTCAACCACTTTTTCAGAACCCGCATAGGAACTGAACCACTCATGAACGATTGCTACTTTCATTGCGCTTCTCATCAATTAGCTTAAACATTTTTTCAGTGCGTGACTGGTAAGTATATTCTCGGGCAAGCTCCTGACATTTCTCCACAGAAATCCGATCGCCAGAGGTAATATCTTCCAGAGCTGAAATAAACTCAACGGGGGTGTGGGCAACGCGAAAATAGTCTTTAAAGTCACACAAGGACGCTAAATCGACACTCACCACTGCCTTCCCTGCCGCCAGATACTCAAAGAACTTCATAGGGAACATTGAAGCAGTATATTCATTCAAATTATTAGGCAGCAAAGTTGCGGCAAAGCCCTTCAGGTAACCAGGCAACTGCTGGTACGCCCTTGGCCCAATTAAATGAATATTTTTGTGACGGGTAAGTTGAGTCGCATCAGTGTTCGGATCTCCCTCGCCAACATCGCCAATCATCACTAGCGACCACTCAGGATGAGCTTCTGCAATCGCTTCCAGGAGAGAGAAATTCACCTTATAGCCGCTTATAGCGCCAATAAAGCCAATTCTTGGCTCCGGGATCGCGTTCAGGTCGGCAGGAACGGGCATTTGATCATCCAACGCTTTTGAAAAGTGATTATAGTCAGCTACGTTAGAGAAGTAATAGACCTCATCGCTCCAATGCTTTCTTGACTTCAGAAGCGTCAGAGAAGTGACAAAGGTAATGTCTGCGCGACGTACAAGCTCTTCCTCTGCATCCTGAAGGATCTCTACCGGCATTCCAGGCTGAGCTTTAATTTCGTCGACACAATGATAAACAACATAACCGAAATCACCCGGCTCCAGAAAACGCGTGGTCAACGGGTTATAGGTCCATAGCGTTTCGTCTTTGAATTTTAAACGCCAGCACCAGAATTTGAGCGCGCTGCTCAAAATCAGTTTATTAAGCTTACGCACAATAGCGTAGTTATTAAATGGGATGGAAATTGGTGACCATACCCAGACATTGTCGCGCACTTTTCGAGGTGCTTTAATCGCTTTAAGAACCCGGCGGAAGATACGCGAAAGGTCTTTCTTATTTACACTAGGTCGGCGCAGTCCCAGAGACTCTATGTAAAGAACACGGTGTCCACGGTTTGCCAGCTCTAAGGCAACATGCTGTTTATTTGTCCAGAATGGGTTGTCCCAGTCTGCCGTGGATAAGACGACGATGTCTTTTATATCTTTATTTTTGTTCATAAAAATACGCTATCTCAGTCCCTTTTTTTGGAAAATCCCTTTAATACCATTTCGGTACAATGGGAATAACATTGCCCATAACAGACTAAACATCACAAATATTGCGCCATTAATCAAGAGTCGGAAAATAACATTATCAGGTTGAATAATGTAATGCCCAAGAGTCAAGATAATAGATGTATAAAGAATTAACCCCAAAGAAATTTTAATTAACACAGGAAAAAGATCTTTTGCAATTCTTAAGTAACACGCGCTAAGGATAAACATCATTAAACTGTATATCGAATTCCCTAGCCCTAACCCAAATGCACCCCACATTTTATACGTCGCCAGGTTGACAACCGCATTACTCAGCAATGCAACCATCATCACAACCAATACTTTCTTATTATTGAGATGTGCGCTCAATGCCTTAATGAATATATAACCTATCACCTGAGCCCAAAGGCCTATGCACATTCCTTGAATAATATCAGTTGTTACCGTTACGGAGTGCTGATCAAATGCACCACGCATAAACAGTAGAATAACGATGTCTTTTGCATAGAAAAAAATGAAAAAAGACATGTTTATAACAAGCAGTGCCAGCCAATTATAAATAAACCTTATCTTATCTCGAACAACTTCTGGCTTCTGCGATGACCATTCAGATAATCCAGCAAATGCTATTGGCACAGACAAAATAAAAACAACAGTGTCAGTAATAAACCGGGCATAATCGAGTCCGGACACTACATCAATACTGATTAATGATGCTAGTGCCCTTTCCAGAGTAATATTACCTTGCAATATTAGAGGTAGTATAAGCAAGGGCCGAAGCGTTATCCAAAAACTCTTCATTACCAATTTGACTTCGGCCGCATCAAAACGACCAGGGAGGGCTAGAATAGTGCCCTTTCTTGCACGGATAAGCGCCCAGATACTAAAAATTATATAGCTACCTGTAAAACCCCATGCAAGTAATAGATAATTATTATAATAATATGCAGCAACCACTCCCAACAGCATGCCGACATTCTGAATGGAGGCCCGCATAGATATGGGTTTATAATCTCCATGTGCCATGGATAAATAATTTATCAGCGCTGAAAAAAGATAGAAAGGACAACAAATTGCCATTATCTTAAGTAACTCAGTCGACATCTCACGCGCATTCCCGCCAATTCCGGGAGCCATGATACCGACCCAATAGTCTGATAAAAAAAACAGCACAATAAATATAAGTACAGATATCAGTGCAAAAAAAATAAACATACAGAGCTTGAAGGTCGAAGCACGAAATTCATTCTCGGTGAGATATTTCTTATATAATGGGATGAATGCTGAATTAAGGCTGTCACTGGTCATGAAGTTTATTGGCACTAGGGTTCCCGTTTGCGCAATACGGTAAGCCCCGTTGATATCTCCTGTACCAAAAAATTTTGCCATCAAAACTTCCCTGACCAATCCAAGAACCTTCGAAAGCATGTTGCCGCCAAGCAGCTGGCTAATAGCTTTTTTCATTTAGAATTTCTTAAGAATAATGAGGTATATTCGCTTACAGAGTGACTTAATGTATTTTTGTCGGGGATAAACGATCTTCTTTCCTTGCTGCTGAGAGTATTAATATAAGTCTGCACATCTTTAAAAGGAATATGACTCGGATTGCACTTGAATATCTTATCACCCGAATTGAATGTAAGATGTTCCGATATTATAAGAGGTAATCCTGAGCTCATGGCCTCCAGTACATTCAATGGCAATCCTTCAACTCTTTTGGTAAGGAATAGAAAAATATCGGCACCTTGCATTATTCTTGCCAATTCAGTTCGCGTCTTAGCCCCCAAGAAAATCACATCATGATTTAACTTAAGTTCATCAACTTTCTTTCGCAACTGTTTTTCATAAGGTCCATTACCACAAATCAGAAGTTTCGCATCTACGTTAACTTTTTTTATTTCAGCAAAAAGATCGATATTTTTATCAACCCCCTTTTGCTCATGTAGGCGTGATGCTGACATGAATACTTTTGCTTCAGAGCTTATGCCTAACTGCTCGCGCACAGTATTTCGCTGGGATATATCATCAGAGAACAAATACTCATCAATTCCATTTTCGATTTTAACTATTTTATCGTAACTGCAAATAAGCGTTGTTGGAAAGGACGTTAGATCTTTTTTTACAGCGTCTCCAACAGCAACAACCCAGTCGAAGTAAGAGTAATGTTTGGCATCTAAATAAAAACCAAATATGTTTTTAACACTGGATAAAATCTTTTTAATTTTTCGTGTTTTTATCTTAGAAACTAATTCTCCAATTGATGTGCCATGGGCCTGCATAATAAACTTTGCATTTGGGAAAGATTTTTTGTGTTTAAGTGTACTGAATGCACCTGCACTAATGCTAATTACCGCACTGACATTATCTTTAGTTCCCCATGTTTCAATGATTTTTTCAGTCTCAGTCCACCAACCGGCCGAATATGCAGCCTTAGGGATATTTTTTAGCTTTATTATTTGTGGGTTATTTTCTAAAACAGGAATATTTTCATCAAAATCCGTGGTAACTACAGTAACCTTAAAACCTTTAACCTGTAGCTGAACCGCTAAATCCCATGCTACAACTTCCATTCCGCCAAGATGATGGAATGGAAGAGAACGAGCAAATATGATTACTTCCTCAGCCATGAATCAGTTCCTGATATATTTTTTCTAATTTTATGGTTTGTTTGGACAAATTAAATTTTTCGCTAATGAAAATACGGGCATTTTTACCCATTTCAAACCGCTTATGTTCATCCTTCATTAGAAAGGAGATTCTTTCCGCTAATTGTTTATCATCTCGCTCTTTAACTAAAAATCCAGTTTGCTCATCGATAATCGCCTCTGGTATCCCACCATGCTGAGTACCGATAACGGGAACACCGGTCACTGCCGCTTCAAGAAGAACCATACCCAACCCTTCAGCATCACCGGTTTTCGCTGTAATGCTCGGTAAAACCAACATGCTAGCTTTACGCATCCATGCCATAACATCGACGTGGGGCAACGCGCCTGTAAAAGTAACGGTTTGATCCAGACCAAGGGATGTGACCTGAGCCTTCAGCCCATCCAATAACGGCCCTTCTCCTATAATCACAAGCTTAACATCAGGATTTAATAACTTTACCTGCTTGACTGCATTGATTAAAACGGCTGTCCCTTTTTTCTCTACCAGCCTTGCAACATGAAGGATAATGCCTTGATCGTCCTCTTTTGCACGCGGCTGATATTTATTCACATCAATACCAATATAGTGCTGAATGATTTTGCTTTCCGGGAAACCGTGTTGCAGAGCCTGGCGGGCAATGAAATCTGAAACACAAATAAACTTATCACCCTGACTTTTTACTTTATGTTGATGAAGAAGATAATTAATCCAGGCGGGTGACCGTGACGCCAGTAAATCCTTATTACTGACCGTCACATCAAATCCATGAAGTGTTGTCACCAAAGGAATACCTTTCTTCTGCGCCAGCTTTAGAGCATAAAGTCCATCGATCGCAAAGTGTGCATGAATGAGGTCTAAGGGCTGTGATTTTAAAACAGACTGATAAGGCAGCTGCGACGTGGTGATCGCATTCACTATTTCTGCGAGTTTACCGTAAACATTTCCATGTTCATTCAATACACATGCGACTGAGCCTTCTGGTTTCGTCCCGATGAGGCGTCTGCCGATATAGCATTTATCAAAACACTGTAATGCTTCAGCCTGCTGCTGAATAAAAACTTCCGAACCCTTAAAAAGCTGGTTTCTGAAAATACCGACCGTCTTCATTCCTGTACCCTATTATGCCGATTAATTGGTAAATTTGCTGCCAGGCAAAGCCCAAGCATTACGGCTAACACGATCATCTGGTGTTGCTCACCTATTAAGCCAAAGTTTTCGCCAAATCCGTGAGCAAAAAGCCAGGAAAGCACCATCAGGAAGGAAAAGCCGATGTTTTTTTGTTCATTATTTGTACTTCGTATTGCTCTCAAAGCAACCCCAATGCTGCAAAGGATAAAACCTAGCCCCAGCATTGAAGCAATAATTCCTGACTTAGACCAAAGATAAATAAGCGTGTTGTGTGGCGGAAGGAAATAATCAGTGTGCTTACTGTAATCGGCTTCCCAACCACCGTAGCCCTGCCCCATCAGTGGATTATTTAAAAATGCGTCAAATGCATAGTTCCATATCTCGTAACGTGTTTCAGCCGTATCCGTGGATTCTTTTAAAAAAACGCTTTGTTCGGTAATGCTGAAAACAACGCTTATAACGATTAATACTATGGCAAACGAGGCGCCTACTGAACTCAAAATGACGCGTGTCGAACGCTGAAGTTTCAGATAGAAAATAAATGCCGGGATAAGTATCGCGAAAAGGACGCCCGCTTTGGAGCCGGTAAAAAATACGGTTGCCCAGAGCAGAATAGCCATCATAAGCGTGATTTTTGATTTCAACGCCTTGTAAATGCCCCAAGCCATAAAGGATGAGATTCCTGCATAACAGGCAGCAGCATTGGCATTAACGAACAAAACCCCACCCGCTTTAACCGGATCGTAGAAGTTATTCCTGGCTCCATCTAATAAGCTCTGAAGCGTATTCATTCCCATCGTATATTTACTTATAGGGGACAACACTACCGCCAATTCGAGTGACTCATTAAATCTAAAGGTGATGACCGTAATCGCCTGCAAGCAAACAAAAAACAACATAACGTTGATAGTTTTATACAATGCAACTCGATCTTTCACCGCTAAAACGTAGACGGCGTTTGAGATGACGATAAATTCACACAAATAGGCAATATCACGAATACCCATCGATTTCTCAACCGACCACGCAAGGCTCAGGGTGCTGATGAGTATCAGGCCAAGAAGCATAATATTCGTTGCTTTTGCTAAGAACCGGTTTGCATTAATAATAAATTCAGGCAGGAGCAATGCCGGAAGCAGAAATGCCATTGGAACATCGGCTCCACCTAATTGCACCAGATAGAGCTGCGGAATGCTACATACCAGCACCATTAACAACCTGATGCGTAGGTGCAGAGCGAGGAAAACAAAAAAGAAAATTAAACCTACGATTGCCGCTAATAAGACTTCTAACATTAATATTTTCCCACGCGATTAGGCAACTTAGAAATTAGCTTTTTATCAGCCCTAACAGCTCATCTCGTTTCGCTTCCATTAAACCCAGATCGGCATCTGCTTCCACATTTAGACGCAGCAGCGGTTCGGTATTGGAGGTGCGAATGTTAAAGCGCCAGCCCGGGAAAGACATGCTCAGTCCATCCGTGTAGTCAATATCCACAGCCAGGGAGGAGTAGCGGTTTTCAATCTCATCAATTAACGCAGATGCATGGACCACTTTGCGATTAATTTCACCAGATACAGGGAAGCGTGCGATACGTGATTCCACCAGCGAGCCAAGAGAGCGTCCGGATGTTATTACCAGTTCAGCAACCAGCAACCATGGAATCATGCCGCTGTCACAATAAGCAAACTCACGGAAATAATGGTGAGCGCTCATTTCACCGCCGTATACCGCATTCTCTTTGCGCATACGCTCTTTAATAAAAGCATGACCGGTTTTAGACATCACAGGGATCCCGCCCGCGCGCTCGACAATATCAACCGTATTCCAGGTCAGTCGCGGGTCGTGGATGATTTTCGCGCCACGCTCTTTATTCAGGAAGGCTTCTGCTAAGAGTCCAACGATATAGTAACCTTCGATAAAATTGGCTTTCTCGTCAAACAGGAAGCAGCGATCAAAATCTCCGTCAAACGCGATACCCATATCCGCTTCAGCTGTAACAACCGCACTGGCGGTATCCTGGCGTGCTTCTGGCAGAAGTGGATTTGGAATACCGTGCGGGAAAGTACCATCCGGATCGTTATGAACTTTTATAAAATCGACAGGAATGCCGGCCGTTTTGAAACGCTTTTCAATTTCATCAATAACGTGCCCCGCGGTACCATTACCGGAGTTGATGACTAACTTAATCGGTTTAATGCGGAAATTGTCGAGATTGATATAGCCCAGTAAATGATCAACATACTCATTAAGAACGTTAATCTTTTTATAGCTTCCCATACGCTGAGATGGGGCGAAATCATTTATTTCCGCGAGGAGCTGGATCTCTTTCAAACCCGTGTCACCGCTGATCGGCCGGGCACCGCTGCGAACCAGCTTCATCCCGTTATAGTCAATCGGATTATGGCTGGCCGTTACTTCTATACCGCCATCAACGCCCAGATGGAAGGTGGCGAAGTAAATCTCTTCTGTGCCAGAAAGTCCAATATCAAGCACATCACAGCCGCCCGCCATCAAGCCTTCCGCGAGAGCCAGCTTCAGAGACTCACTTGTCAGACGAACGTCGCCGCCGACAACAACCTGTTTTGGTTCCAGACATTGCGCATAAGCGCGACCAATACGCCAGGCAATATCCTCATTAAGCTCTTCACCTAATTTCCCCCGAATATCATAGGCCTTAAAACAACTTAATTTTTTATTGTTATTTTCCATTATGAAATCCTTAGTACGTCATCTTCACCCAAATAACTACCAAACTGAATTTCCAGAATTTCCAGATTTATTTTTCCTGGATTCGAGAGCTTATGTTTTTTTCCCACAGGGATTGTCGTTGATTCATTTTCAGTGAGATAAATTTCGTTCCCTTCGACACCAATTAGCGCCGTTCCGGTCAGCACAACCCAGTGCTCAATACGATGATGATGCAGCTGAAGCGAGAGCTCACCACCAGGAATAATGGTTACACGGTTAACCCGGTAACGCGTATCCCGAACAAGCGTTTCGACATGGCCCCAGGGCATATAACGCGTGGTATGTTCGCGACATTCAGCACGTGAATGGGCTTTTAGATGCTCAACAACAACTTTCACATCCTGGACATTATCCTTATGGGAAACCAGCAGCGCATCTTTGGTATTAACAATAATAAGGTCGTCCAACCCTAACGCTGCGGTTAATTTCCCTTCGCTGCGGATATAACAATCGCGGGTCTGATGGGTGAAAACATCGCCAATCAGCGCGTTGCCATTAGCATCATGCGACGAGGTTTCCCATAGCGCTGACCACGAGCCCACGTCGTTCCACCCTGCATCCATCGCCGTCACAATGCCCAGGTCTGTATGTTCCATCACCGCATAGTCGATGGAATCAGACGGACAACAGGTGAATGTCTCTTTATCGAGTTTGATAAAATCGAGATCGCTGACGGGCTGCTGCATGGCATTTTTGCATGCATCAAGGATCGACGGACAAAATTTCGCAACTTCGTTCAGATAGGAAGAGGCCCGGAACATAAACATACCGCTGTTCCAGAGATACTCTTTACTTTCGAGGTAAGAGATAGCGGTCGCCTGATCCGGTTTTTCAACAAAGCGCTTGATTTTCCAGGCGGTAGACTGATCGGCATGTTGTTCTTCACCACGCTGAATGTAGCCGTAGCCAGTTTCTGGCTGCGTAGGCACGATACCGAAGGTAACCAATTTGCCTTGTTCTGCAAAAGGAATGGCGTTGGTAATGACGGAATGGAATGTGGCTGTGTCGGCAATCAAGTGATCGGCAGCCAGAATGAGCATGACAGGATCTTCACCAGTTTCCAGTGCATGGAGGGCAGCCAGAGTAATAGCCGGTGCCGTATTGCGCCCAACAGGTTCAAGAATGATATTCCCGGCGAGCTTATGCATTTGTCTCAACTGCTCGGCCACCAGAAAACGGTGATCTTCATTGCAGATAACAATCGGATCGGTCACATCCAGACCGTCGAGGCGTGAAATCGTATTTTGCAGCATCGATCCGCCCTGATGGAATGAAAGGAATTGCTTAGGCTGCAACTCGCGAGACATCGGCCATAGTCGACTCCCTGTTCCTCCTGCGATCACCACTGGAAGTAACATCCTGCTTCTCCTGCTTTGCTCAATACTAGATTGTGTGTAAAAAAGGCACGCTACCGCCCCTGGCTTAACAGCTACCAGTGCACTGAGCGAATGTTGAATAAAGGATTTTGAGGTCTGATTACAGACAAAAAACTGGCGTTAATTGTCGTCCTAAATGGACTCGGAAACAAGCACAAATCGTTACAAATCAGTCCAGATTTGAAGCAGGTAACTCTCTGTTATCACAGGAATTAATAACAAAAAGCGGCAGCCATCATTTTGTTTATGTAACAACATAACAAAATGATGGCTGCCGCGCATAAAGTCTTTCAGACTGCGGAAGGACTATCAGTCGTTAGCCAGCAACTTCTCAATCCGGCTTCTGAACTTCGCCCCTTCCTTCAGGTTACGCAGGCCATAGTTCACAAACGCCTGCATATACCCCATTTTCTTACCGCAGTCATAGCTGTCACCGGTCATCAGCATGGCATCAACGGATTGCTTTTTCCCCAGCTCGGCAATCGCATCGGTCAGCTGGATACGGTCCCAGGCGCCCGGCTCGGTTTTTTCCAGCTCAGCCCAGATATCGGCATTCAGCACATAACGGCCGACTGCCATCAGGTCGGAGTCCAGGGTCTGCGGCTGATCGGGTTTTTCAATAAACTCAACAATACGGCTCACCTGCCCTTCCGACTCCAGCGGCTCTTTAGTCTGAATAACAGAGTACTCAGAGAGATCACCCTTCATACGTTTCGCCAGCACCTGGCTGCGACCCGTTTCGTTAAAGCGTGCCACCATTGCCGCCAGGTTGTAACGCAGCGGATCGGCAGAAGCGGTATCAATGATGATATCGGGCAGTACCACGATAAACGGGTTATCGCCTACGACCGGACGCGCACACAGGATCGAGTGGCCCAGACCCAGCGGCTGCGCCTGACGCACGTTCATGATGGTCACGCCAGGAGGGCAGATAGACTGAACTTCCGCCAGAAGCTGACGCTTAACGCGCTGCTCAAGCAACGCTTCGAGTTCATAAGAGGTGTCGAAGTGGTTCTCTACCGCATTCTTCGAAGAGTGCGTCACCAGAACGATTTCTTTGATCCCTGCAGCAACAATCTCGTCGACGATGTACTGAATCATCGGCTTGTCAACGATCGGCAGCATCTCTTTAGGAATTGCCTTCGTGGCTGGCAACATATGCATGCCCAGACCCGCTACCGGTATGACTGCTTTCAAATTAATCATTATATCTTCCACCTTAAAATGGTTGACGAATTATAGCTTTTAAACCTGTTTTCGCCAGCATGTTTTGCCGTAAATATGAAGTAATCCTAGGTCACCCCACCACAAATTACAGTAGTTGTAATCTGAATAGATCGCGATTTCGTTCCAGGAATTGTCGCAAAATAGTCTGGATGATTACCTGTGCGGCAGCGCAAAATTCAACCGTTCCGTATTCACCACGTGTTGATCAACGCGATCAATATCCACCGAGCTCTGCCCCTTTTCATTAACCGCTTTTATGTTCGCAAGCGACAGCAACGTCTCGTTTTTAGCCATAAACTTCCCGCGCACGTCTTTGCGCAAATCGAAGTTCATCTTCAGAGCCGGTCCCGTCGTTGACTCCTGCATCACGTTGATATTACGTAAGAAAAGGTGCTGAGGTTTGTTATGCAGCTCAAGCGTTGCTCGCTGCATGTTGACATTGGTGATGGCAACAAACGACGTGGCATTGCCGGAGGAAATCTGTATCCCGCGCAGCTTATAGGCAAGCTGTTGGTTATCCAGGCGTATATCGTTAAGTTTGAAGTTCTGCGGTATCGACAGATAATCGCCCTTGATCACGCCATAGCCAATTAGCATTCCGGCGCTGTTGACCATATCGACATTATCAATAACGAAATTATCACAGCCATAAATAGCTACCGTCGCGTTATCAATTCCGGCCTTTTTACTGAAGTCAGGAGTAATATTGCTGGCCTTGATATTACGGATCACAAAGTGTTTACCGTTTTCAACATGCACCAGCTGCCGACAGTTGCTGCCGGTGATATTCGCCACCACGAAGTTTTTAACGGTCTGCTGTTCCGGATAATCATTGTCGTACGTACTGCCGGCCAGCCCAATGCCTATGCCCCAATTGATCTTGCCGTTGGTGCAGTTGATGTTATCGATCACGTGGTCAGAGATCAGGATGTTGCGGTCGTTAATCGCCACGTTCCACTCAATCGCGTCACCCTGCAAGTGGCTGAATTTACTGTTGGTAATGCGCGCACCGTCCACCTGATTGTGGAACCCCTGACGCAGGATCGCGTAGTTGGCCTGCGTCACGGTGATGTTATCGATGAGCAGGTTGCGCATCACTCGCCGCTTTTTACCGCCGATGTAGATCTGGGTGACGGGGCCGAAGCCGCTCATCGCCAGCCCTTTAATGACACAGTCGGAGCCACGCACGTCCAGCGTGATGTTATGCGTACGCCCTTCTCCTTCCCCAATGACCTTGCAGCCCTCCTGAAGTACAAACCGCCCGCGCCCGTTGCCCTTCAGCGCACCGCGGATCAGCAGGGTTTTGCCATCAGGAATGAAAATGCCGGTATTGATGTTTTCACAGGTTAACCCGGCGGGAACAACAACGGTATCGCCCTCGGCAAATGCCTGCCTGAAGGCGGCGATCCAGTCGTTATTGTTGTAGCGATCGACAGAAACCGTCTTCCCGGTTGCCGCCCGCGCAGCGCGGGGCGACAGCAGCGGCATAGCAGCCAGGACGGATAAAGAAGAGACAAATCGGCGTCGGGTAATCTTTTTCAGCATACAACCTCAGCGTTACAGCGTTTGCAGCAGGCTCGCTAACTGGCGATTAATCACCTGCTGATTGAATTCTGCTTCAACTTTTTGCCGCGCATTTTGCAGCACAGGGATCAGCGTCTGCTGATCGATATCACTGAACGCGGCCAGACGGTCCGCCAGCGCCAGCGCATTGTTTTCAGGGACCAGCCAGCCGGAATGCTCAGAGGTGATCAGCTCCGGGATGCCGCTGTGTAACGTCGAGACCACCGGAATGCCGACCGCCATCGCCTCCATCAGCGCCACGGGAATGCCTTCCATATCGCCGTCAGCGCCGGTTACGGAAGGCAGCAGGAACACATCCGCCTCGTCGAGCATGGCTTTCACTTCGTGGCTCGGCTTGAAGCCCGGCATCTCCACCACGTCTTCCAGCTGATACTGTTCAATCAGCGTGCGCAGGCGACGCTCCCACGGCCCGATACCCAGGATGCGATAGTGGAAGTCCACACCACGCGCCTTCAGCTGGCGACAGGCTTCGATGGCTACATGCAGCCCTTTCTTTTCGGTCAGGCGGGCAACAGAGATAATTTGCAGCGGCTTGCCCGGCACCTTGACCGGTCTCTGGGTGAAGCGTTCCATGTCCACGCCCATGCGTGAAACGGTGATTTTCTCGCTCGGGCACCCCATGGTTTTCAGGCGCCCGGCCCACAGGTCGCTTATCGGCAGCATCATGTCGCCACGGCGAAACAGCTGCTGATATTCCGGCGTGTAGTGGTTCAGCACTTCACGGCTGGAGATATCGATACCGTGGAAAATCGTGGCGATTTTGCCGTCAATCACCCCCAGCTCACGCAGTTTTGCCGCCGTGACGCCAGCCGGGCCAAAGTGAGCGATAAAGACATCGGCCCGGTACGGCTGGGCCGTTTGCCCGCAAATGGCGGATAAGATCAGGTTGCGGGCCTCCGCCCCATAGCGCGACATATTCAGCGCCCGCCACGTCGAGGCGCGATGCAGGCCGCGCAGCGTCTGTCCGGCGCGATGGCGCAGTTTGTTCATCCGTCCGGCGGGTTCGTCCTGCAACCAGCGGGTTTTCGCCTCCAGCCCATACTGGGTATACGCCGCATGGGTGTTTTGCGTATCGCCCTTTTGCAGGGCGATAATCTCCACGTCATACCCCATATCGATAAACGCGGTGATTTGGTTCAGCACAAAAGTTTCAGACGACAGCGGAAATTTCAGTAAGAAGAAACCAACCTTCATTTCCCCTCCCGGACGCGGTCGAGGACGGATTTCACCATGCCAATACCTTTTTCGCGTTCGGCTTTCACCGCCACCGCCAGACGTTCGTTGATCGCAGGCAGCTGGCCGAGCGTGTCGCCCACCATCGCACCCAGCGAACCGTCCAGCAGATGACGTATATCGACGGCCATTTCCGGCATACCGAGCTGCTGCATAATGCCCGCGGACTTGTGTTCGTAGTTGATAGCGATGGCTGGCGTGCCGAAGTTCATCGAGATAATAGCCGAGTGCAGACGCGTGCCCACGGTCAGGTCGCAGGCGGAGAGCAGCTTGCCCATCTCCAGATCGTTCAGCTCGTCCATCACCACGTGGTAGCGGGACGGATCGTTCACCAGGTTGCGCAGGTTCAGCGCCACCATGCGGTCATCCTTGTTATAGCTGTCGATACCGGTGCAGGTGGAGAGCGCCAGCACCTGGTAGCCGCTGTCGAGCACGCGGTTTACCACGTCGGCAAAGGCTTTCTCGTACGCCGCCTGGGTGGTGCCGAGACGTTTATCGAACGGGGCGAGTTCGCGCAGGGTAATCGCGACGGTTTTCTGTTTCGCCGCCACGTCCAGCCAGTGCCGGACCGCGTAGCTCGGCTGGAAGCTGTCGACCTGATGATCCACCAGCCAGGCGGTATCCACGCCGTGCTCCACTTTTGACGTGTCGATCTCGCTGCGCTTCATCATGTCGAGGCTGACCGATTCGCGCAGGATCAGCGCGTCGCAGTGGCCGAAGACATAGTTTGCCAGCTGGTTAAACTGCGGATCCTGGAACGGCCCGACGCTGTGGCCGATCATAAACAGCGGCTTTTTCGCCATAAAGGTGCAGAGCGCATGCTCAAACTGCGGCACGCCGTAGAGATCGACAAAGAACGAGCCGCCGACCTGAATAATGGCGTCATAGCCGGACAACAGACGCACGAAATCGGTAAAGCCCTGCGCGATGGCGATGTTGCGCAGCTTGCCGGTGTCGGTTACGCGAGAAAGCAGCACCTGATGCTGGTAGCGGCGACGCAGTACTTTCTTCACGCGCCCCATCACGCCCGCAGCGTTGTTGTGCTGTTTCATCTGGCTGTAGAGCGGGTCGCCCATCACCGGGCGGTTCAGTAACCAGGATGAGCTGACCGGATAACGGCTCATCACATCCACTTCTGTCTCAGGCTTAAGGGTGTTAATTGCATCCAATAAACCGCGCAGGATGGCGCTGTCGCCACGGTTGCCGCAGGTATGGTTGCCAAGAATAAGTAATTTCATAATGGCCTCGTAAAATTAGCCTGCGCGAAGCAGCGTTTTCATTTTTTCGTTACGGCAAAACTGGCGCTTTATCTCAACCACCAGCGCATTGCGTGACAGTACAATCATCACGCCGAATGCCAGCGCGCCTGCCGCGACCTGCACCGCAAGCAGCGCCGCCAGCGGCAGATGCCCGTTGAGCACCACGCCCAGGCCGTAGCTCACCGCCAGAGTCGGTAAGGAGAGATAAAACGGCAGCCACAGGCTGAGAATGTACTGACGGTAGCTGGAGCCCAGCACCGGTTTGATCATCACGAAGTAACTCAGCACGGTATTGACGATCTGCACCAGCAGGAAGCCGAGCGTCACGCCAATGGCACCCGCCATGTGCCCGCCCACAATAATTGCCGGAATAAACAGGAAGGTTTTAAACACGTTGAACTTGAAGCTGATATCCACGCGCGCCTTCGCCATCAGCAGAGAACCAATCGGGTTCCCCACCGAGCGCAGCAGCCCCACAACGCACAGCAGTTGCAGGATCGGGATGATGCTGTTCCACTTCTCGCCAAACACCAGCGGTACGAAATTGCTGGCGACCACCATCAGCCCCAGCAGTACCGGGAAGTTGATGATCCCCACCACGGAGAGCAGCTTGTAAAAGTTCACACGCAGCTTCTCGGTATCGTCCTGAATTTTGGCGAACGCCGGGAACAGCACGCGGGTAATGATGGGGTTGAGCTTCATCGGTGGGACAACCGCGACGTTATACGCCAGGTTGTAGCCGCCCGCGACGCTCGCGCCCAGAATGCGCGCCAGCACCAGCGTAGAGAGGTTAGTATTCACATAGTTGATAATGCTGTCTGCCGTCAGCCACGCGCCGAAGCGCAGGTTGGATGAAACAGACGCCAGCGAAAAATGCAGTCCCGGGCGATAAATCTTGCGGCCAAAGAAGCCAAACAGCAGCGTGCGCACGGCAGAGTTAACGAGGTAGCCGAGAATGGCGGTCATCGCCAGCGGCCAGAAATGGGCGCTGACAACGGTGAAGGTAAAGCCCGCCAGCACGGCGCTGGTTTCAATCATGCCGATCTTGTTGAACTCCAGCTCTTTCTGCATCAGCGCGCGGAACTGCTGCCCGTGCGGGATCACCACGAAAGCAAACGACAGGGTGCGCATCAGCGGCGCCAGGTCCGGGTTATGCAGCACGCCGGCAATCACATCGCTCAGCAGGAACACCAGCACAAAGACGAAGATACCCAGCCCAACGTTCAGCCAGTAGAGGGTGGTCAGCTCCAGATGGCTGATCTCTTTGCGCTGGATAATGGAGTTGGCGATACCAAAGTCCGACAGCGTATCGGCCAGGGCGATAATCACCAGCGAGACGGTCAGCAGACCAAACTGGTGGTTATCAATAATGCGCGCCAGCACCGTCATCTGCACCAGGCCGAGGCCAATGATGACGATGGTGGCCATGGCTGACCATTTTGCGCCGCTGATGGTTTTTTCTCGTAAGCTCATCTTAGTACGCCGCTTTGTTCACGAAGCCTTTGAAAATGGTCAGAAAAACAATCTTGATATCGAACCAGAGGCTCCACTCGCGGATGTACTCCAGATCGAACTCGATGCGTTTTTCCATTTTTTCCAGCGTGTCGGTCTCGCCGCGCCACCCGTTGATCTGCGCCCAGCCGGTGATGCCTGGCTTCACCTTATGGCGCAGCATGTAGCCTTCAATCAGGGTACGGTACTGCTCGTTATGGGCCACGGCGTGAGGACGAGGCCCGACGATGGACATCCCGCCGGTGAACACGTTGATGAACTGCGGCAGCTCATCGAGCGAGGTACGGCGCAGGAAGTTACCCACGCGGGTGACGCGCGGATCGTTCTGCGTCGCCTGGGTCACCACCTTGTCGTTCTCCATCACCTTCATGGAGCGGAATTTCCATACCATGATCGGCTTACCGTCCATGCCGTAGCGGGTCTGACGGAAGATGATCGGCCCCGGAGAGCTGAGCTTCACCGCCAGCGCAATGCAGCACAGCACCGGGGAGATGAGCAGCAGGATCAGGGACGAAAGTACGATATCCTCCACGCGCTTCAGCACGCGGTTAATCCCCGACAGCGGCGTGTCGTACAACGGAACAACCGGTACCCCGTTCACCTCTTCAATACGGGAGTGGAGAATATTGAAGGTAAACACGTCAGGGATGAGGATCACCGAGCAGGTGGTATCGGCCAGCTCGCGCATCAGTGTCTTGATGCGGGATTCATCTTTCATCTGCATGGCGATGTAGACGTTGTGAATTTTGCCGGCTTTCGCGTCTTCTATCAGCTGTTCGTAGCTGCCCGCCCAGTCAGATGGTACGCCGCCGGGCTTCGCGTCGTGATAAACCCCCACCACTTCAAAACCTAACCACGGCTCTTTGCGGAAGCTGTCGAGCAACACCTGTCCCACCGGCAGGTCGCCCGCCACGGCAACAAAGCGACGGTTATCCCCACGGTTGCGCAGCCAGCCCGCGCCAAAGCGGATCAGCGAGCGGCAGACCACCATGCCAACGCTGGTTAACAGATACCAGCAGAGATAGGTCACAAGCCGATTATCAAAATCATGGCTGAACGCCACCAGGCCTGCGCTGAAAATCAGGCTTAAGGTCCAGTTCTGGAGCAGCAGCATCAGTTCGGTGGTCATTTTGACGCCACGCCATGAACGATAGAAATCGGTCATGCCGCCGATCATCTGAAACACCACCAGCGCAATCAACGCCATCAGCAAGTGCATGTATAAGAACGACTGCCCGCTGACCCAACACACCGCCCACAGTCCGCCGACCATGATGGTGATATCAGAAAAGCGCTGCACCATAGAGATTAACGATGCATTCGTTCTCGCTCGCTCGCGCTTTTTTAGATTTGTCATCGTTGTTCCTTTAGTTCTAAACCTTTCCCCTCGCCCCTCACCCCGGCCCTCTCCCCAAAGGGGAGAGGGTGTTCAAGTTCCCTCTCCCCTTTGGGGAGAGGGTTAGGGTGAGGGGTAAGGTTTTCTTTTTACTGATTCAACAGCGCCAGAATGTCCTTCGTTCGGGCTTCCATCAGCGCGGTATCGGCGCGGGACTCAACGTTCAGGCGCACCACCGGCTCGGTGTTGGAAGAACGCAGGTTGAAGCGCCACTGCGGGAACGCCATGCTGATACCGTCGGTACGGTCAATCTCCAGCGCATGAATGGCAAAGTGCTGTTCGACGCGGGCGATGGCCTCGGCTGGCTGTGCCAGTTTGCTGTTGATCTCGCCGCTCGCCGGGAACGCCGCCATGCGGTCGCGTACCAGTTCGCCCAGGCTCTGCCCTTTCAGGCACAGCAGCTCGGTTACCAGCAGCCACGGGATCATCCCGCTGTCGCAGTAGGCAAAATCACGGAAATAGTGGTGGGCGCTCATCTCGCCGCCGTAGATGGCGTCTTCCTCGCGCATACGCTCTTTGATAAACGCGTGGCCGGTTTTAGACATCACCGGCTCGCCGCCCGCGGCCTTCACCACGTCAACGGTGTTCCAGGAAAGACGCGGATCATGAATGATCTTCGCCCCCGGATTTTTCTCAAGGAACGCTTCCGCCAGCAGGCCAACGATGTAGTAGCCTTCGATAAACTGCCCTTTCTCGTCGAACAGGAAGCAGCGGTCGAAATCGCCGTCAAAGGCGATACCCATATCGGCGCCGTGCTCAATCACCGCGTTGCGGGTGTCGTCGCGGCACTCCGGCAGCAGCGGGTTAGGAATACCGTTCGGGAAGTTGCCGTCAGGCGTGTTGTGCACTTTGACGAAGGTCACCGGCACGTTCAGCGCCTCAAAGCGGGCTTCAAGTGCATCGACAACCGGGCCTGCCGCGCCGTTGCCGGAGTTAATCACCAGCTTCAGCGGTTTGAGGTTCGCCACGTTGATGTAGCCCAGCAGGTGGTCGATGTACTCTTTTTGCAGGTTGATCTGCTTATAGCTGCCGCGCTTCGCTTCGTTCACCGGCGGGAAGTCGTTGGCCTCGGCCAGACGCTGCACGTCGCGCAGACCGGTGTCGCCGCTGATAGGACGCGCGCCCTTGCGCACCAGCTTCATGCCGTTGTAGTCCATCGGGTTATGGCTGGCCGTCACTTCGATACCGCCGTCCACGCCCAGGTGGAAGGTGGCAAAATAGATCTCTTCGGTACCGGAAAGTCCAATGTCCAGCACGTCGACGCCCGCGTCCTGTAGCCCTTTCGCCAGCGCCAGCTTCAGGGATTCGCTGGTGAGACGCACGTCGCCACCCAGCACGATAGTTTGTGGTTTCAGGTATTCGCCGTACGCGCGGCCGATGCGCCACGCAATGTCTTCGTTCAGCTCTTCGCCCAGCTTGCCGCGAATATCGTAGGCTTTAAAACAGGTTAATTTTTCCATGATGACCCCTTTTTCAGGCAACAGTTGGCCCGCCCGTTAACAGGCTTAATTGTTTTTTATTCATTCGTAGGCCGGATAAGCGAAGCGCCATCCGGCGTTAAGACGGCGCTACACCCGCCCGTAGCGGTCCTGGAAGCGCACGATATCGTCCTCTTCCAGATAAGAGCCGGAACGCACCTCAATTAAGTCGAGTGGAATTTTCCCCGGGTTTTCCAGGCAGTGCGTGGCACCCAGCGGAATATAAATGGACTCGTTTTCACCGAGCAGCTTCACTTCACCGTTGATGGTCACTTTGGCTGTCCCCGCCACCACTACCCAGTGTTCGGCGCGGTGATGGTGCATCTGCACCGACAGCCCTTCACCCGGCTTCACGGTGATGCGTTTCACCTGGTAACGCTCGCCGGCGTCAATGGAGTCATATTTGCCCCACGGACGGTAGACTTCACGGTGAATATGGTGTTCGTGGCGGCCATCAGCCTTGATCTTCTCCACCACTTTTTTAACGTCCTGCACGGCATTACGGTCGGCAATCAGCACCGCGTCTTTGGTCTGCACGACCACCAGATCTTTCACCCCTACCGTGGTGACAAGGCCAGATTCGGCGTAGACGTAGCTGTTTTCCGTTTTGTGGCTGATCACATCACCGTGATGGACGTTACCCTCCGGGGTATGCGCGCTAATCTCCCACAGTGACGACCAGGAGCCAACGTCGCTCCAGCCCGCATCCATCGGCACCACTACCGCATCTGCCGTACGTTCCATCACCGCATAGTCAATGGACTCTTCCGGACAGGCGAGGAAGGCTTCTTCGTCCACGCGGATAAAATCAAGATCCGGATCCACCACCGCCATCGCTTTTTCGCAGGCATTTAAGATATCCGGGCGATATTTTTCCAGCTCTTCCAGGTAGCGACCGGCGCGGAACAGAAACATACCGCTGTTCCAGTAGTATTCACCGCTGGCCACGTAGGCCTGGGCGGTTTCCAGATTCGGTTTTTCGACAAACTGCGCCACGTCAAAGGCCACGCTGTCGCCTTCACCAGGCGTAACGCTGCCGCGGCGAATATAGCCATAGCCGGTTTCCGGAAGATCCGGGACGATGCCGAAGGTCACCAGCTTGCCGTTCTCAGCGTAAGGAATCGCCGCCCGAACCGCGTCGCGGAAGGCGTCTTCCTGCTGAATAACGTGGTCAGCCGCCAGCACCAGCATCAGCGGGTCGCAGTCCGGGCTGCTGCGTTTTGCAGCCAGCGCCGCAAGAGCAATAGCAGGCGCGGTGTTGCGTCCGGCAGGCTCCAGAATGATATTTTCGGTCAGTTTATTCAGCTGGCGCAGTTGCTCGGCAACGATAAAGCGGTGCTGCTCGTTACAGATCACCACCGGGCTTTCACACTCCACGCCGTGCAGACGGTTAACCGTCGTTTGCAGCATGGTGAGGTCGCCCTTCAGGCACAGAAATTGTTTTGGATAAAGCACGCGGGACAGTGGCCACAACCGGCTCCCGGATCCACCCGCCATTACGACCGGATACAAAGTGGTTTGACTCATGATTTATCCCCGTATATCTGCAATAAATTGGCTCAGCACGTTCTCTTTCTCGAGCGTGCGTTCGGCATATTCACGTGCCACCGTGTTCTCTTTTGGCATGGCGAGTGCCTGCTCAATTCCGGTCACCAGCGCAGGAACCGATTCTGGCTCTACGCAAACGGCAATGCCCGGGTAGCTGTTGCACAGCTGGCCTAATTCTGTTGCGGCTTCTGCCGTAATCACCGCATTTCCGCCCACTGCCAGAATGTTGGTCAGCTTGGACGGCAGCACCGCATCCGCCGCGCCGCGTTTTTGCACCACCAGATGGCAATCCGCCATTTTCAGCAGCGCGGGCAGCGCGTCATAAGACTGAAGCGGGAAGAAGCGGATATTGGTCAGTCCGCGCTCGCTGGCCATTTTTTCCAGCCGCGCTTTACCGCCGCCCTGCCCGACTATCACGAACATCCACGGGTGTTCGCTCAGCTGAAGCGCGGCGTCAATCACGCTCTCCAGCCCCTGTTTTTCGCCGATGTTGCCTGAGTAAAGAATGATTTTTTGATCTTCAGGCAAACCGAGCTGCGCGCGTAACGCCTGCGCATCCTGGTCTGTCACATCGCGGAAACGCGCCACTTCGGACCAGTTCGGAAAGAAGATCACCTTCTCCGCCGGGACACCCTTCTCCTGCGCCTTGTTCATCATCGAGCGCGAGATGGTCGAGACGTAATCCACGTTGTGCAGGCCGCTGCGCTCAAAGGCGCTGGCGAGCTTCGCCACCTTGCCGCCCTTGCCTTTCCCGGCCATCCCCAGTCCGAGCATGGCGTCCACTTCATAATCCTGAATGTGCAGCAGGGTGCGCGCGCCGGAGAGTCTGCCCAGCAGGCGCATGCCTGGCGTGCAGAACAGCGTCGGCACCACGCCGATGATGCGATCCGGCTTCCAGCGACGTTGCGCCATCAGCGGGAAAAAACTGCTCAGGGCAAAGCTGCCCAGATGAATTAAACGTTTCAGCGTCGAGGGCTGTTTCGGCACGTAGAGCGGGCAGCGCCAGACGGTCGCAGCCCCCTCTTCGCGGCGGTAGCGCCAGCTGGAATAGCGTTCGCCTACCTTCCACTCCGGGTAATACGGCGGGGCGGTAATCACCCGCACGTCATGTCCCTGGCTCGCCATCCACTCGACCATCTCGCCGGTGTATTTCCCGATACCGGTAAGCTCCGGCGAGTAGTTAATTCCGTAGACGAGGATTTTCATAGGCCTGGCACCTCGGCCTGACGTTCCGCAAGGAAGTACGCCCGACTGTTGTCATGGACGTTGTCGCTTGCCAGCAGCGCCTCTGGCGTTAACCAGCGGTAATCGTCATGCTGAGAATCAGGCAGACGCAGGTCTGCCTCACTCACCTTCAGGCGGAACCCCAGCACGACATAGTGCGTGGTGAACCCGGTGCCCGAAAAGTTATCGTCATAGAAGTGCTGCCAGACCCCGTAAAACTGGCCCGCTGCCATCGGCAGTTGCAGGCCCAGTTCCGCCAGAGTGAGACGCTCAAACGCATCGCTTAGCGTCTCATCCTTCTGCACGCGCCCGCCGGGCACGAACCAGAAGCCCTGTGCAGGACGATTGGTTCGTTTCCCCAGCAAGAACTCGCCGCGTTCGTTCTCCACGATCAAATCAATTGAGATGAGCGGAGTGGAACGCACCACCGTGGCAAAATCTTCCTGACTTAAAAACATCATTACCCCCGGAAGCGGTGCTGGTTTTCCAGGAACCACTGGTAGGTGCTGGCCAGCCCCTGCTCCAGTGAGACCTCGTGATACCAGCCAAGCTGATGCAGACGGGTCACGTCCAGCAGCTTGCGCGGCGTGCCGTCCGGTTTGGTGGCATCAAACACCACGCGTCCTTTGTAGCCCACCACCTGCGCGATGGTCTGCGCCAGCTCGCGAATGGTGCAGTCCACACCGGTCCCGACGTTAATGTGCGACAGCATCGGCTCGGTGTTTTCCTGCCACACCTCGCGATCCAGCTCCATGACGTGAATGCTGGCTGCCGCCATATCGTCCACGTGCAGGAACTCGCGCATTGGCGTACCGCTGCCCCACACCACCACGTCCGGGGCGTTTTCGGCAGTCGCCTCGTGGAAACGACGCAGCAGCGCCGGGATCACGTGCGAATTGCTCGGGTGGAAGTTGTCGTGCGGTCCGTAGAGGTTGGTCGGCATCACCGAGCGATAGTCGCGGTTATACTGACGGTTGTAGGATTCACACAGCTTGATCCCGGCAATTTTGGCAATCGCGTACGGCTCGTTGGTGGCTTCCAGCGTGCCCTGCAACAGTTCGCTCTCGGCGATCGGCTGTTTCGCCATTTTTGGGTAGATACAGGATGAACCGAGGAACAGCAGCTTGTTCACGTTGTGCAGATGCGCCGCGTGAATGATGTTGCTCTCAATCATCATGTTCTCGTAGATGAAATCCGCCGGGTAGGTGTTGTTAGCGACAATGCCGCCCACCTTCGCCGCCGCCAGATACACCTGGTCGATACGTTCGCTGGCGAAGAAGTCTTGCACCGCTTTGCTGTCAAGCAAGTTCAGCTCGTCGCGGGTGCGAACAATCACCTCAACGTCGCCGCGCTGTTCAAGCTGGCGGACAATCGCGGAACCCACCATTCCGCGATGACCGGCGACAAAAATACGTTGTTTTGTCATTCTCAGGACTCCAGCGCGATGGCAACCTCGTAGCCATGGGACTTGAGCAGGGAGTGTTTTTTCGCTGCTTCAAGATCTTTGGCCACCATCTCGGATACCATTTCTTGCAGGGTGGTTTCTGGTTTCCAGCCCAGCTTCTCGTGCGCTTTGGTTGGGTCGCCCAGCAGGGTTTCCACTTCAGCAGGACGGAAGTAACGCGGATCCACCTGAACAATCACGTCGCCTGGCTTCACGCCCGGTGCGTCGTGGCCGGTCACGGAAACAACGATACCCTTCTCTTCCACGCCAGTGCCTTCGAAGCGCAGCTTGATGCCCAGCTGTGCCGCAGCCATCTCAACGAACTGACGTACGGAGTACTGCACGCCGGTCGCGATCACGAAGTCTTCTGGCTGTTCCTGCTGCAGCATCATCCACTGCATTTTCACGTAGTCTTTCGCATGGCCCCAGTCACGCAGGGAGTCCATGTTGCCGAGGTGCAGGCAGGATTCCAGACCCTGAGCGATGTTGGCGATAGCGCGGGTGATTTTACGGGTCACGAAGGTTTCGCCACGACGTGGGGATTCGTGGTTGAACAGAATGCCGTTACAGGCGTACATGCCGTAGGATTCACGGTAGTTCACAGTGATCCAGTAAGCGTACAGTTTCGCTACCGCGTACGGAGAACGTGGGTAGAACGGCGTGGTCTCTTTCTGTGGAATTTCCTGCACCAGGCCGTACAGCTCAGAGGTAGATGCCTGATAGAAACGGGTTTTCTTCTCAAGACCCAGGAAGCGAATCGCTTCCAGCAGACGCAGGGTACCCATGGCGTCCACGTCAGCGGTGTATTCCGGGGATTCGAAGGAAACCGCAACGTGGCTCATCGCGCCCAGGTTGTAGACTTCATCCGGCTGTACTTCCTGCAGGATGCGGGTCAGGTTGGAGGTATCGGTCAGGTCGCCGTAGTGCAGGTGGAATTTCGGGTTCGCCGCGTGAGGATCCTGATAAATATGATCGACACGTTCGGTGTTAAATGAAGACGCACGACGTTTAATACCGTGTACTTCATACCCTTTTTCCAGCAGTAACTCTGCCAGGTAAGAACCATCCTGCCCGGTAACGCCGGTGATGAGAGCGACTTTAGACATGTTTATATTCCTCTACTTATGAATTTAATCAGTTTCAACGCGTTCGCGTATCACCACTGCGGGGTTGCCACGGCAAATTTTATTTGCCGGTAGCGATTTAAAAACGCTGCTGCGGGCACCGACTACCGTGCCATCGCCAACAGAAACACCTGGTGCAACAAAGACGTCTGTTGCCAGCCAGCATTTTTCACCGATCACAACAGGCGAAGCGGTAATATCAAAATGCGGGCTCATAAAATCGTGGCTGCCGGTGCACAAATAACACTTCTGTGAAACCACCGAATTTGCGCCAATCGTAATCTCGCCAAGGGTATATAACACCGCGTCATCCCCAACCCAGGCGTAATCCCCAAGCGTTAATTTCCAGGGATAAGTAATTTTCACCGAAGGACGAATGACTACGTTTTTTCCTATTTTTGCGCCAAACAGACGCAGTAAAAATGCGCGCCAGCGGTACAGTATTTGCGGCGACCAGGCAAATAACGTTGCCTGTACAGCCCACCACAGTTGAACTTTAATACCACTCCCGCCCCGAAAACCTTTCGGCACGGAGAATCCATTTAATTCCTGCATTACGTTTCCTTATATCTCAGGCTTTGTTATATAAGGCTTTCGCTTTACCCGTCGTTTTCAGACGTAAGAAATAAGATAATTCCGCCCAGAACCCCGGTACGCGTAATATTTTACGCTGCACGTTTTTGGCATCCTGGCACAATTCCAGATTATTCGAGGTTGACACGCCGCCCATTGAAAATTCGGATACCAGTCCTTTAATTCGACGGAACGGGTAGCCAGATTTGTACAGGCTGGCGGCCAGGGCATAATCTGATGACACTTTATATTGCAAATCGTAAGGCTGCTTTTTCAGGCCACTCATCGGGAAGAAAATAGCCTGATGGCTTGCCGGCAGGCTGTGGTAGATATACCAGCCTGGTTTCGCGCCGCGCAGCACTTTTTTCCCCTCGCCGAAATCAAGCAGCGCATCACCGATAAACATGGCATCTTCTTTCTGGCGCGCCAGCTGGCGTGCAAACAGCGCCACATCTTCATGGAACACGTCGCCGGAATTGAGGAAGATGGCGTAGCGCCCCTGCGCCATGTTGATGCCTTTATTCATGGCATCGTAAATGCCTTTATCTTTCTCGCTGATGTAACGTAAGTTGAACTCACCGTTAAGTTTTTCCAGGAACTCCGCCGTGCCGTCGTTCGAGCCGCCATCGACCACAATCCACTCAAAGGTGAGGCTCGGATCGCGCGCCAGGTTGCGCAGCGAGCGCCAGGTTTTTACCACCCCTTCGTGGTTACGAAAGGCGACAGTAATGACGCTAAGAAACATAAATCACCTCATTTCGTCATACGCTCGTAATATTCAACGCTTTGCGCAAAATAAACGGACATACAATTAAGAATGCATATTCCGGGCTAAATATTGACCCGGTAAAAAACAACGACACAGGTGTGAACAGATAAAGTTGCACACGAAAGTTCTGGTTATCACCAAACGCGTTAATCATCATTTTGAAAACTTTAAACAGATACCACAGTGTCAACAGTACGGCGAACCAGGAAAAATAGATAATTAACAGATACAGACCATTGTCTATGGTTTTACCGACATCCGCACCGTTAAAGATTCCGAATGATGCAACATATTCGTAAAGTGAGCCGAATCTTACTACGCCATCAATATGGGTTAAGGAATAACCCACCATCACCAGTGGACCAATGATGCGATAATAGGACGACGAACCTTCCGTTCCCAAATCACCCAGACGTTCAGAAATGTACGGGAAGGCGAATATTACGCCCACTAAAAATACCGTCAGAGAAATGATCGCCAGCGGCAGTTTTTTCTTAATCGCCTCTTTGTTCAGGTACTGGAACGCCCACTCCAGCAGGTAAAACAGAATAAACGTCATTACCCCTGAGAACGACCCTGACAGAACGATTCCTGCAAGAATCATAGCATCGGTCTTGGGGGTTTTGATACCGAACTGTTTGATGCTGAGCCAAATTGAGATTAATGCCAGAGCAAAAAACGCCGGTTCAAAATAGAGCGCAGTGGTACGCTTGCCACCAAACTTAATGAAGTTCAGTACATAGCTGTTACTGTATATAAGATATTTCGAAATTATTTCCATCAGGCTACTGCCGCCTGTGAGAATAATTTGCGCCATCTCCAATGCCGCAAGCATAACAATCAGCCCGACGACAATATAAAAGAACCTGAGGATTTTCCTATAATTGTGCGGAGAGATAGTTTTAAAACGAATACTCCACACCATGCCAATAATGATAACGATATAAACAAACAGCATGGTGGAGGTGACATATTTACTGGCGTCCAGCGACTGACCAAAGATGTAGTTAAACGCCGTCAGACCAAACCCGATCCCCAGCGCAATCATCAGCTTTTTGAGGTTAAGCTTATCAACGTATAGCAACAGCAGAACCGGCAGGAAGGTGACGATGGTGATTGGGAAGCTTTCACCGAGCTGGGCAATCTTGACGTTGACCAGCAGGTAGATCAGCGGCAGCAGCAGATAACTACAGATTCTGATAGAACGAGACATACTCCTCCAGCATCTGTTGTCCACTGTACGCTTTGCGGCTGCGGTTGCGGAACGATTCCAGGTCCGTGCCAAAAACAGCCTGCGCGATATCGGCCTTCGACAGCTGCACCAGCGGCAGCACCTCGTTCTCACTGAAGGTTTTACCGCCCGATTTCTCCAGCACTTCGCGCGCCGCGTCGCTGTGGGTGGCAATGACCGGCACGCCAATGGAGAGCGCTTCGCACAGGATCAGCGGGTAGTTGTCCACGCGGGAGCTGAACACCAGCGCGTCCATACCGTTGAGCGCGCTCATCAGTTTGCGCTTGTCGGTTTCAAACCCGTGATTCACCACGTTAGCGCCTTCGAACGGCGAGAATTTGCCGAAGGTATGCAGTTCAATTTTGTCGCCGAGCGCCATCATGTCGCGCACCAGCTGTTGGTTGGTTTTGCCGTCGTAGCGCAGGTCATGGGCGACGACAGCGATTTTCGGCTTGCCCGTGGTAATGGCTACGGGCGTCAGTTCGGCCAGGATCTCTTCCGTCGCCACATCAATACCGTTGTTGATAATCTGGCAGCGCCCTGCTCCGTACAGGCTATTAAAAGCATCTGCCACGTGCTGGCTTGGAGAGATAAAGGTGCAGCCGAGCGAGAGCATGTCGCGGAACAGCTGACGCTTGCCCTCAACCAGCTGATGCGCGCGATCGACCTTCACCGGCGGATAGTTGCTGAGCGTAGGGCATTTCTGGCAGTTATCTTTCCAGCCTTCGCAGCCGTCGGTAAAGGCGCAGCGTCCGGTCACGCTCCAGTGGTCGTGTAGCGTCCAGACGAAACGGGTGTCCGGCTTGTGCGCCTTCACTTTGCCACAAAACGCTACCACCTCTTCCAGATTCAGCCAGTAGCTGTGCAGCACGTGGAAGTGCAGTACAACCGGCCCGCGGGTGCGGGTGACGGTGCGGTAGAGGTTATTCAGGTTGCCGAACAGGTCGCGGTTAAACAGACGGAACAGCGCAATATTGGCGATGGAGGTCAGACGTGGCGTCTGCTTCAGCACCTGCGGATAGTTATCATGGCTGACGCTTTTCTTGCCGCCCTTGCCGTAACCGTAAACAAAGCGCGACTGTAATCCTTTTTGCAGCGCGCGCTGATGCAGATCCAGCGCTACGCCTGCCGCCCCGCCCTCTGCGAGGCGTACGTTAAATTGCAGAATGTTCATTTAATCACCTTCACGCGGGCTTTCTCGCCCACCACCAGCGCATTGTCCGGAATGCTGTCCAGCACCACGCTGCCTGCGCCAACCGTCACGTTATTGCCCACGGTAATCTCCCCGATCATCACCACGTTGGCGCCCAACTCGACGTTATTGCCAATCACCGGGCAGGCCAGGCTGTCTGGCCCACGGTTGCCGATTGTCACCCCGTGGCGAATGGTGAAATCATCACCCGCGACGACGAACTTGTTGATGACGACCGCATAGCCGTGATGAATGGTAAAGCGGCGGCCAATGGTGGCAGCGGCCTGAATTTCATAGCCAAAAAAGCATTCGGTGATGATGCGGTACAGCACCAGCACCGGCGCGGCCCAGATATTGTTCAGCACATTTTTTTTGCGCCACACCGAGCAAAAGTGCGCAATACGGTAGGCCAGAACCATGCAGCACGGGCGCAGGCTCCAGCTGTTAGCGCGGCAATCTTCCAGAAACATTATTTCCCCCGAAGCCCGTCAGCCAGACGCTTGCCGTTACGCACCGACAGCAGCGTCAGCAGCGTGCGCCAGTTCATGCGCTTATTGCGGATCTGATAGAGGGTAAAGAGCTGATACTTCCGACTGGCACGGTCAAACTTGTCCTTGTGCTTGCGGTAAAAATGGAAGTAGCCCGAGAATTTTTTCGGTGACGAGGTGATCTGCATCTCCCCGTGGTTGATGTGCAGGATCTGCGTGGCCTCTTCCACCTTCCACGGCTCGCCGTACTCCACCACCATCCGCAGGAAAATGTCGTAGTCCTGTGCGGCCTTCAGCTCGGTATCGAACAGACACTCCTTAAAGCGCCAGGCCCAGGTAAACACCTGGTTGCCGATAATGTTGCGCTTGTAGAACAGGCGGCGGGAATACGGTGATTTCGGATACAGCGGCAGGCTGGCCGGCTGCGAATAGACCTCGCCCTGACAGACATAGTCGTTGGCATACAGAAACGCGTGGGTCACCAGCTGCGCTTTGTGCGACAGGAAGATCGACAGACGGTTTGGCGTCCATTCGTCATCATCGTCGATACCGGTCAGATACTGCCCTTTCGCCTGCATAATCGCCTGATTGCGCACCGCGCACGCCCCGGAGTTGATGGCGTTATGCGTGTACACCACGCGCGGGTCGTTCAGGTCTTCGACAAACTTTTGTAGCTGTTCGTAAGAGGAGGAACAGTCATCCACGATAATCAGTTCCCAGTTATCGTAATCCTGACGCAGGACCGATTTAATCGCGCGGATCGCCAGCTGCTGACGATTCCATGTCGGCATATAGATAGAAATCAAAGGGCGTTGTGTGCTCATGTATTCCTCCTGCCCCTCACCCCGGCCCTCTCCCCGAAAGGGAGAGGGTGAAAGACCGCACCAGGCAGTCCCCTCTCCCCTCAGGGGAGAGGGTTAGGGTGAGGGGTGTGGGGTGTGTTTTGTTATTTAGAGTCAGACTTGTATTCGTACTCGTAGTAGCCGTAATCCTGATAACCCGTCGCACGGCGGAAGATGGAGTTCAGAATGACCCCTTTCACCTCAATACCGTTCTGCTCAAAGCGGCTCAGGCTGGTTTCCACTTCCTTCAGGGTGTTCACCGCATAGCGTGCAACCATCAGCGTGGTGCCCGCATGACGCCCTACCACGGCGGCGTCGGTGACCGCCAGAATTGGTGGGGTATCGATCAGCACCAGGTCATAGTTTTTGCTTGCCCACTCGATCAGCTGCGTGAAGCGCTCGCTCATCAGCAGTTCAGACGGGTTCGGCGGTACCTGGCCACGCGGGATCAGGTCAAATTTCGGAATCGAGGTCGGCTTGGCGCTCTCGCTGATCTCCCCTTTACCCAGCAGGATTTCCGACAGGCCGTTAACGTTGTTGGTACCCAGCAGCTCATGGGTGTAGCCCTTACGCATGTCGCAGTCGATCAGCAGCACGCGCTTGTTGGTCTGGCTCACCACCGCCGCCAGGTTGGCACAGACGAAGGTCTTACCAATTGACGGGCTGACACCGGTCATCATCAGGACGTTGTTTTTGGCCTGCATCATGGCGAAGTGGAGGCTGGTACGCAGGCTACGCACCGCTTCAATCGCCAGGTCGGTCGGGTTACCCACGGCCAGCAGCTGGCTCTGTTTGTAACGCTTGACGCCCTTAACAGTTTTGACGCTGTCACGGGACTTCTGCCACTCCGAAAGCGGGATGCTGGCGTACACGCTGATCCCGTTCTCTTCCAGCACCTGCGGGCTTTCGATACCGCGGTTGAACAGCGAGCGCAGCAGCACGCCGACGATAGAGAGCATCAGGCCGAGAATAATGCTGCCGAGGATAATCAGCGCTTTCTTCGGCTTCAGCACGCCCGGCTGGGTAATCGCCGGGTCAACGATACGCACGTCGCCCACGGTGCTGGCTTCGGTGATTTTCAGCTCCTGCTGCTTGTTCAGCAGTTGCATGTAAACCTGCTGGCCGGATTCCACATCACGCGTCAGGCGTACGATTTCCTGCTGCGTCTTCGGCATCGCGGTCACGCGGTCATTCAGCTTCGCCTTCTCTTCTTCCAGGGTACGACGTTTCTCGAGCAGCGTGCGGTACGCCGGGTGACGTTTGGTATAGAGCTTGGAAATTTCCGCCTCTTTAAAGGTCAGCTCGTTCAGCTGCGCATCAATATTGACCATGGAGTCGAGAACCGATTTCGCCTCCAGCGGCAGGTCGACGGAGTCTTTATCCTGACGGTATGCGTTCAGCTTGTTCTCGGCGTCATCCAGACGGGCGCGCACCTCCGGCAGCTGTTTACTGAGGAACGCGAGGCTTTTAGCGGCTTCCGCTGACTTGCGCTCAACGTTCTGCTCAAGGTAGTTACGGGTGATGCTGTTCAGGATGTCGCGGATTTGATCCTTGTCTTCACCGGTGAAGGTCATGCTCAGGACGCCGGTATCCTTACCGTTTTCGGTGACGGTCAGGTTGTTTTGCAGATTGTTGATCATTCCGAGCGTCGAGAATTTGGTGACCGTAAACTCACCGCCCTCGTGCGCCTGGATGGCACCAACCCTGATGCTCACGCCATCTTTGGTCAGCATCTGCCCCACTTCGCCGCGCGCGCTGAAGCCTGCGTCGCTGGTCAGCTGATACTGTTTTGGTCCCAGCACGGTCAGGGTAAAGGTTTGGTCCCCAGCCCCTTTTGGAATCACGAAGTCGGTCACTTTTACCGTATCGTTACTGCGCCCCATCAGGCGATCCCAGCCTGCGCCAAACACCGGGAAGGTGTTTTTGGTGACCGCGATATCCAGCCCCAGATCGTGAACCGTTTTGCCCAATACCAGGCGCGACTGGATCAGCTGAATTTCAGCCTCCGATGCCGGCGGCTTGTTGGCCAGCGCAGAGCCGATATCCTGAACCAGCGAGTTTCCGGTATTTTGTTCGATCTGCACCAGCGCGTCGGCGCTGTAAATAGGCGTCGCGAACAGCGTATAAACGATCGCCGCCACGGCAAAGATGGCGGTTATACCCAGCACCCACCATTTCGCTTCAATAACGGTCCCGACCAGGCGACCGATATCGATTTCATCACTGCCCGACGTCGGGGCGGCAGAAGGTCTTGTTTTTTCTGTCATTGTTATCCCTGCTGAGCTTTCAATGCCTGCGCCCACTGGCGGGCAGACTGGTCTAGTAAGGTGTATACCGCCTCAAAGGCCTCGCGGCTCTTGCGATACGGATCGGGAATTTCGCGCTCACCATCCCAGTGACCAAACAGCATCACCTTGCCGCGCATCTCCGGTGCAATATCGCACAGCGCGTGAATGTGGCGTTTTTCCATCGCGAGGATCAGGTCATATTCCCGGCACATTCGGCCAGAGACCTGACGGGCAACGTGCCCGTCGAGTGAGAGGTTATGCTCAAGGGCGACGCTTGCGGCACGTTCGTCGGCACCTTTTCCGACCAGCGCGCCCAGCCCTGCGGAGTCGACCGTTAACGCAGGCTGGTAATTTTTCAACAGCCTTTCAGCCGTGGGGGAACGGCAAATGTTCCCCACACACACCACCAGAATTTTGTTAAACATCGCGGCTTACCAGGTATGAATGTCGCTCGCCGTATCCGTCATGTAGCGAACGCCACTGATGGTAGGCAGCAACTGGTTGATCAGACGGTTCCAGCGGGCAACCGGCGCGGTGGTGACATAGACCACATCGTATGGCTGGAGACGGAACGACGTTGCCATGACCAGCGACGTCGCGTCGGACATGTCCAGCTGGTAGATGTTGGCAATCTTGCCTTTCGCGTTTTCGCCTTTGATCGGACGGATCACAAAGATGCCGCTGGCGTTGGAGGCGGTCAGATCGATACCTTCCGCGTTGCCCAGCGCTTCGGTCAGGGTCATACCGCTGAAGTCCATCTTAAGGGTGCTCTGTTTCTTCACTTCACCCATCACGAACACTTTCAGATCGTCGTTGCGCGGCACGTAAAGAATATCGCCCGGATAGAGGAGACGGTTCTGGGTCAGGTCACCGTTTTGCATCAGCGCCTGAAGCGAAATGCGCTGCTCTTTGCCGTTGTGGGTCAGCACCACGTTGCGCCAGTCAGCACCGTCGGTTAAGCCGCCTGCGGCATTGATCGCATCAAGAACGGTGAGCGGGACGTTGGTGATAGCCTGCTGGCCGGATTTGTTGACCTGGCCTGAGATATAGGCTTTCTGGGATCGGAACGCGGCGATATTAACGTCCACCTGCGGGTCAGCAATGTACTGCGCCAGGCGGCCGGTAATATCACTACGGATCTCAGCAAGCGTTTTGCCCGCGACGTGCACTTTGCCAATGTAGGGATAGAACATGGTGCCATCGGACTGTACCCAGTTACCGGTGTCGCTTGAGCTACGGTACTGGCCCGCAGGCGTGGTCAGTTCAGGGTGATCCCAGACGGTCACGTTAATGACGTCACCTGGACCAACGCGATACTGGTAAGAGGCAATTTCCTGGTCCAGAGACATATTTGGCTGAGCAACATTCGGACGTGGGCGTAATTGTTCTACCAGACGTGGGGTTAATGGGTAAACATTCACCATTTTGTCGAGATCAAAATCAGCATCCTGCTGTTTAATCACATCCTTGCCCATTGTTGACATATTGCTGCCGGGAAAGACCGTGCAACCACTCATCAAGGTCACAGACACCAATAATGGCATCAATTTCATTTTGGATTTCATCATTGATTATTTATCACTTTGGCAGAGTAATTATCCTGTGCAATTAAAATAAGCGCGGGTCGTGGTGACAATCAGAATGCAGTTAATCATTTAGCAATATAACTGGCATCAGTCCTAAAAAAAGCTTATTCATCCATTGGCTATTGACAGAATAATTGAGGCTGATTCACACGCTTTCAGGCACGCTACCGCCCTTGGCTTTCAGTTACCAATCCACTGACTAAACAATGCGTTATGGTTAGACACCCTCTTGGATCAGGCCTTTTGAGAAATATATCCGCCACCTTAAACGGGTGATTGATAATGTATAACCTTCACCAAAGACTGAAACAAAAATAGCAACAAGGAGATTTAACATTTGATGCTGGAAGAATTGTTGCAGCTAACCTAATAGCAGGCAAGGAGACAACCGTCCTAATATTCGTTTTTAAGATTAATATTAAGAGCAAAGTTTTGAGGTTTTCGGATTTTCTTTATATTGACAAAATAGAGCGCCAGACCATTTATTGCGATATATCCTAAATATCGTCTTTTGTAATTAAATCTTCGCATTTAACTTATTTACACCGCCCCGCATATGGGTTTTACCTGAGTGTAGCATTAAGAGAAATCTCACCCCGGCATTGCAATTTCCGTCTGCTTTATCCATGATCGAAGTGTGACATTAGTCATATAACAGAAGGTATTGCATTTACTATGGAATGGATTGCCGATCCATCAATCTGGGCCGGGCTGGTGACGCTGGTCGTCATCGAATTAGTGCTCGGCATTGATAACCTGGTGTTTATCGCCATCCTTGCCGATAAATTACCCCCTTCACAACGCGACCGCGCCCGCGTGACGGGTCTTCTGCTCGCCATGGTGATGCGTCTGCTATTACTGGCCTCAATATCATGGCTGGTCACGCTCACCAAACCCTTATTCAGCGTGCAGGGTCTGAGCTTTAGCGCCCGCGACCTGATCATGCTTTTCGGCGGATTGTTCCTGCTGTTCAAAGCCACGGTTGAGCTTAATGAGCGGCTGGAAGGAAAAGACAGTGAAAACCCCACCCAGCGGCGCGGCGCTAAATTCTGGCCGGTGGTCGCGCAGATAGTGGTGCTGGATGCCGTCTTTTCTCTCGACTCCGTGATTACTGCCGTCGGGATGGTTGACCATCTGGCGGTGATGATGGCCGCCGTGATCATTGCCATCACCCTGATGGTGCTCGCCAGTAAAGCCCTGACGCGCTTCGTGAACAGTCACCCGACTATCGTCATTCTCTGTCTGAGCTTCCTGCTGATGATTGGCTTTAGCCTGGTGGCGGATGGTTTTGGCTTCCATATCCCGAAAGGATATCTGTACGCAGCCATTGGTTTCTCGGTGCTTATTGAGTTTCTTAACCAGCTGGCCATTTTCAACCGCCGCCGTTTTCTTTCCGCGAACCAGACATTACGACAGCGCACCGCAGATACGGTGATGCGTCTGCTGAGCGGCAAAAAAGAGGATGCCGAGCTGGATGCTGAATCCGCTGCGATGCTAGCCGACCACAGCGACGGGCAGATCTTCAACCCGCAGGAACGCCGGATGATAGAGCGCGTGCTTAACCTCAACCAGCGCTCGGTCAGCAGTATCATGACCTCCCGCCACGACATTGAGCATATTGACCTGACGGCACCGGAAGAGCAGATCCGTGCCCTGCTGGATAAAAACCAGCACACCCGCGTGGTGGTGACCGGCGGAGAAGAGGAAGAAGAGCTGCTGGGCGTGGTACACGTGATTGACCTGCTGCAACAGCAGCTTCACGGTGAGCCGCTCAACCTGCGCGCGCTGGTGCGCCAGCCGCTGGTCTTCCCGGAAGCGCTGCCGCTGCTCTCCGCGCTGGAGCAGTTCCGCAACGCGCGTACCCACTTCGCGTTTGTCGTTGATGAGTTTGGTTCTGTGGAAGGGCTGGTGACGCTCAGCGACGTGATGGAAACCATCGCCGGTAATCTGCCTAATGAGGTGGATGAGATCGATGCACGCCACGATATTCAGAAAAACGCAGACGGCAGCTGGACCGCCAACGGCCATATGCCGCTCGAAGATCTGGTGCAGTTCGTTCCGCTTCCGCTGGACGAGAAGCGCGAATACCACACCATCGCCGGTTTGCTGATGGAATATCTGCAACGTATTCCGCAGCCGGGCGAAGAGGTCCAGGTGGGGAATTACATGATCAAAACCTTGCAGGTAGAGAGCCATCGCGTGCAGAAGGTGCAGCTGATACCGCTGCGCGGTGAAGATGAGATGGATTTTGAGGTGTAAAAAAGCCGGGTGGCGCTTCGCTTACCCGGCCTACGGTGTCTGGCTTTTGTAGGCCGGGTAAGGCGAAGCCGCCACCCGGCACAACAGGCATCAGAGCTTATCGAGCAACTTTTTCACGTCCTTACCAGACTGAGACTCTTTATTGCGGTCCGCCCAATCATTCAGCCGACGTTTCGCTTCATCCTGAAGGTGCTTACGCAGGATCTGATCGACCTGCAAACTGTAATTCAGTTCCTGCCATTTTCCGTACACGCGCAGCGGTATCGGCGTCTCTTTCAAGAACTCGACAAGCTGGCCTTCCCCTTCCCAGCCAGCCTTCACGCGGACGTTGAAGCGGGTGTCAACCGTCTCTTTCACCAGATCCAGCGCGCCGTTTCCGGTCAGCGCCAGCAGGGACGAGATTCCCTGCATCTCGTCGAGCGAGAGCTGACCGTTGTCGAGGGCAAGCTCGCTGGTAAAGCTGTCGAGACGGGTTGCGCTGTCGTAGTTTTCATTCGCCTTCACGCTGCTGCTGCGCTCTACCGCCTGCTGCACCAGTTGCTGGAAGTTCAGCCCTTCCATGCGCGAATCTTTTAGCTCAACGTGCGCCTGCCCCTTCCAGCTACGACGGAAGGCGTCCGCATCAATCTTCGTGCCGGAGAAATCCCCGGCCAGCGACAGCTGCCCCGTGAGGGAAATCGGGTAATTAAAGGCTTTCAGGATGGTGCCAATCTCAACGTTTTCCAGACGCGGCTGGAACGCGGCGCTGGCAACGTCTTTACGTACGTCCAGCGTGCCCGGCAGGGAGAGATTTCCTGCCCCCATTTTTCCGCTGAGCTCAGAGATGACCAGCAGGCCGTTGTGGTTGAACATCTGGCTGTTGACGTCAGTAAAATCAATCCCACGCCAGCGCACGCTGTTCGCTTTCAGCAGAATGTCGGCGGTAAATCCGCGCAGACCATTGTAGTCAGGCAGATCGAGATTGGAGGAGATCACCGGACGCGACTGCGTGACCTGGCTTTGCCCTACCTGCGCGACACCCTCATCGGTCGCATTCACCGTTTGGGCCGCGAGCAGGTTCTCAAGGTTCAGCTTGTCGAATTGCAGATCCAACACCCACTTGGGTTTCTCATCAAGCGTGACGCTCGCCTGCCCCTTCAGGGAACTGTCGTTGGCCTGGAGGTTGAGCGCGTTCAGTTCGAGCTGTTTGCGCTCTTCGTGCCACACCGCCTGCATCGTGCCCTGGCCGGCGATCCCCTTCGCGGGTAAATCCGCGCCGGTCAGCTGCCAGTTGACCTGCTGAACGTCCGCCGTCAGCTGGTGCGGGTAGTCAGAGGCGTTCACGTTCGCATTCATCGACAGGTTGAGATCGCGCTGGTTACGGTTGATCCGCCCGGAGAACTCCATGGTCGCGTGATGGTTGGCGTCCTGCTCCATTCTGAGGTTGATATTGCGGACGGTGATCTGTTCGTCATCCTCATGCTGGAAAACCAGCACGCTGTCAGCAACTTTCAGATTACCAATATCGAAAGACCAGCCGGTGTCAGACGGAACGTCAGGCAAAGTATTTTCACGCGGTGCGACCGGAGCATTCGCCTGACGAACGGCTTCGGTTTGTGGCGTAAGCTGAATCACCGCCCCTTTCAGCATCACCTGTTCAACCTGGAGCTGATGGGATAAGAGCGGGATGAGCGCGACATCAAGACGCATGTTATCCGCCGTAACAAGCGGCTGCGCGGCGCCCGGCGCGGTGAGCGACATACGTCCGGAGAGAATGCTGAGCTGCGGCCAGACGTGCCAGCGCAGCGGCCCGTCCAGCTTGAGTTCATACCCGCTGCGCGCTTCAACCTGCCGCACCATGTAGGCCCGGAAGTCATTCGGGTTAACCAGCAGCACCAACGCTGAAAGGCCAGCCACCAGCACCACCAGCAAAATCATCAGCGTTGTCAGAACTCTTCTCATGGCTTCCTCAGTGAACTCACAGATCAGTCTTTATCGATACGGCTGGCAACCGCACCCTGCTGGTCGCGATATTTTGCGTCCTGACGGCGGTTATAAGGACGGTCTGCCGGGCCGGTCAGCGGTTCGAAGCTCAACGCACCGATCATCATTCCCGGGCGAAGCGCCAGCGGCAGTTTACCGGCGTTAAAGAACTCCAGCACGATACGGCCAGACCAGCCCGGATCGATACGGTGCGCGGTGACGTGCACCATCAGGCCCAGACGCGCCAGAGAAGAGCGTCCGTCAAGCCAGCCGACCAGATCCGCAGGCAGCGTGACCGATTCAAAGGTCACCGCCAGCGCCAGTTCGCCAGGATGGAGATAAAACGCCTCTCCTTCTTCGATGACGATTTCGTCACTCATGACGCGATCCAGCGCTGCACTGACTTCGTCTTTCGGCCCGCTGAGGTCGATAAACGGTGCCGTGTGGCCGCTGAAGGTGCGGAACTTATTCCCCAGACGTACATCGACGGTCACGCCGTTAATACGCTCAACCGGCGGACGCGGGGTGATAGACAGGCGGCCTTCATCCAGCCAGGCTTCTATATCGCGGTCACAAAGACGCATGGCACTTTCTCCTTTCGTGCATCGCGCCCTGAATCCTTACGGCGTCAGGGCAAAACCAGGTTATCTCTGAACGGTACACAATTCACACGGCTTATTCAAAAAACTGACTGATTTTCGCTTTTAAGATATCAATGGCAATACGGTTTTTACCGCCGCGAGGCACAATAATATCGGCGTATTGTTTAGAAGGCTCAATAAATTGCAGGAACATCGGGCGAACGGTTTTCTGATACTGCGCCATCACGGAGTCCATGGAGCGACCGCGTTCGTTAACGTCGCGTTTAATACGCCGCATCAGGCAGATATCCAGCGGGGTATCGACGAAAATCGAGAAGTTCATTGATTCGCGCAGACGGGCGTCGGTGAGCAGCAAAATCCCTTCAAGGATAATCACCTTCTTGGGCTCAATGCGGATCGTTTCCTGGGTGCGGGTATGTTCCACGTAACTGTAGACGGGCAGCTCAATCGCCTCGCCGCGCTTCAGCGCTTCCAGATGCTGGAACAGCAGACTGTGATCCATCGCACTGGGGTGGTCGTAGTTGGTTTTTACGCGCTCTTCCATCGAAAGATGGGATTGATCTTTGTAATAGCTATCTTCGGGAATAACACCGATATGCTCATCACCCACTTGTTCACGCAGTTCGCGATAAAGCGTACTGGCAATAAGACTTTTACCTGAAGCCGATGCGCCGGCGATGCCTATGATGACGCACTGATGAGACTTATCAGTCATAAATTTAGCGACCTGATTAACCTGGATGTAAGGAAGGACGACGCCGGAGCGTCAAACGCGGCAATTATAGGGATTTCGGGGGCGTGATACCAGTCGAATGCGCAGGTTATGCGAGGCGGGCTGAAAAGCGCCGTTTCACGCCTTTAGCGAAATTTTTACGCACGGATTTTCACCATTTCATCCCCCTTCTTCGCAGAGTAACTATTTTATAAGTCTATGAAGTCAAAATCTGAGCACTCAGCATATGAATTGTAAAATGTTTGTACTAGCATAAACCAAATTAATGATTTCACGCGTCCGGAGCTGGCTCCTGACAACACGGCGTCCCTGGATAGAGCGGTAATGAATAAACAATACCAGCGGGTTTTGGTTACTACCCCACATCCTTTACTGCGGCTTGTCTGTCTGGGTCTGGTCACGTTCATCTTCACCTTATTTTCCCTTGAGCTGACTCGCTTCGGTTCGCTGCTGGCGCCATTGTGGTTCCCGACCTCCATTATGATGGTGGCGTTTTACCGCCATGCGGGAAAAATGTGGCCCGGCATCGCCCTCGCCTGCTCCTTTGGCAATATTTTTGCCTCGTGGATGCTCTTTTCATGGGAATCAATCAACTTAACCTACACGGCAATCAATATTATTGAGGCCTGTGTTGGTGCGGTGTTGCTGCGTAAGCTGCTCCCCTGGTATAACCCGCTGCAAAACCTCAACGACTGGATACGCCTTGCCCTCGGCAGCGCCCTGGTGCCGCCGCTGGTGGGCGGCATTCTGGTTCATTTTCTGGTGCCAGGCGCGGAGCCGCTGCGTAATTTTCTGTTTTGGGTACTTTCAGAAGCCATTGGCGCGCTGGCGCTTGTACCGTTAGGTCTGCTGTTTAAACCGCATTACCTGCTGCGCCACCGCAACCCGAGACTGCTGCTGGAAACGCTGGTGACCCTGGTCGTTACGCTGGTTCTTAGCTGGACGGCAATCACCTGGCTGCCGTGGCCGTTCACCTGCATCATCGTTTTGCTGATGTGGAGCGCGGTACGCCTGCCGCGAATGGAAGCATTCCTGATTTTTTTATTCACCATCATGATGGTGTCCTTGATGATGGCGCGAAACCCGCCCTCCATGACACCTTCAAACATGATGGTGACCTTCAACGCGCCATGGCTTCCCTTCCTGATGATGCTGCTCCCCGCCAACATTATGACGATGGTGATGTATGCCTTCCGGGCCGAGCGTAAACATATTACGGAAAGCGAAGAACGTTTTCGTAATGCGATGGAATATTCCGCCATTGGTATGGCGCTGGTGGGCATTGAGGGCCAGTGGCTTCAGGCCAACAAGGCGCTGTGCAATTTCCTCGGTTACAGTCAGTCTGAGCTTCAGTCGCTCACGTTCCAGCAGTTAACCTGGCCGGAAGATTTAAATACCGACCTGGAGCAGTTGCAACAGCTGATTAACGGGGAGATCAACAGCTACAGCCTCGAAAAACGCTACTACACCCGCAGCGGCGAGGTGGTGTGGGCGCTGCTGGCCGTTTCCGTTGTGCGCCATGCCGACGGTACGCCGCTCTACTTTATTGCCCAGATTGAAGACATCAACGACCTGAAACAGACCGAGTGGGTGAATAAGCGTCTGATGGAGCGTATCACCCTCGCGAACGAAGCCGGCGGCATCGGGATCTGGGAGTGGGATCTCGAGCCGGACGTGATCAGCTGGGATAAACGGATGTTTGAGCTGTACGAGATCCCCCCGCACATTAAACCTACCTGGCAGCTCTGGCATGCGGCCATGGTGCCTGAAGATCGTGCGCACGCCGAACAGGTACTGCGTGAGTCACTCCAGGCCAGGGTGCCTTTCAAGCTGGAATTTCGCATTCGCGTCAAGGATGGCATTCGCCACATTCGTTCGCTGGCGAACCGGGTGCTGAACAAACAGGGCGAAGTGGAGCGGCTGTTAGGGATCAACATGGATATGACCGAGGTGAAGCAGTTGAACGAGGCGCTGTTCCAGGAAAAAGAGCGCCTGCATATCACCCTCGACTCCATCGGCGAAGCGGTGCTGTGCACCGATATCGACATGAACATCACCTTTATGAACCCGGTCGCAGAGAAGATGAGCGGCTGGTCGCAAAGCGAAGCGCTGGGTCAGCCCGTTCTGAAGGTGCTGCACATTACCTTCGGCGAGAACGGCCCGTTAATGGAAAACATCCACAGCGGCGATATGTCCCGTACCGATATCGAACAGGATGTGGTGCTTAACTGCCGGAATGGCGGCAGTTTCGACATTCATTACAGCATTACCCCGCTCAGCACCCTGGAGGGGCACGCTATCGGCTCGGTGCTGGTGATTCAGGATGTCACCGAGTCGCGCAAAATGCTGCGCCAGCTGAGCTACAGCGCTTCCCATGACGCCCTTACCCACCTGGCGAACCGCGTCAGTTTTGAAAACCATCTTAAGCGCCTGTTGCAGACGGTACAGGAGACCCATCAGCGTCACGCGCTGGTCTTTATCGATCTTGACCGTTTTAAAGCGGTGAACGATACCGCAGGCCACGCGGCGGGCGACGCGCTCCTGCGCGAACTCTCTTCGCTGATGCTGACCATGCTGCGCTCCAGCGACGTGCTGGCGCGTCTGGGCGGCGACGAGTTTGGCCTGCTGCTGCCGGACTGCAACGTCGAAAGCGCACGCTATATTGCGGGCCGGTTGATCGACGCCATTAACAACTATCATTTTTCCTGGGAAGGACGCCTGCACCGCATCGGCGCCAGCGCGGGGATCACGTTGATTGACGACGCTAATTATCAGACAGCGGAAGTGATGTCTCAGGCCGATATCGCCTGTTACGCCTCGAAAAACAGCGGGCGCGGTGTGGTCACCATCTATGAACCCCAGCAGGAGCGGATCCACAGCACGCGCAGCATGATGTCGCTGGATGAGCAGTGGCACATGATCAAAGATAATCATCTGCTGATGATCGCCCGCAGCGTCGCCTCACCGCGCATTCCCGAGAGCAGTAGCTTCTGGCTGATTTCCCTGCGGTTGTGGACCAGCCAGGGGGAAGTGCTGGAAGAGCATGCCTTCCGCGCCGGGCTGGCGGAGCCGGAGCTGCTGCACGCCCTTGACCGACGTATATTCAGCGAATTTTTCCGTACCTATGCCGCACAGGTGGCGGCCAAAGGGATGGGCGTCGCGCTGCCGCTCTCAGAAGCGGGTTTAGCCAGCGTCACGCTGGTGGATGAGCTGCTCGACCTGATCACCAGAGGACCGCTGCCGGCGCGGCTGCTGCATCTGGCGATCGCCGTTGATGTGCTGAGCAATACGGATGAAAACGTGCAGCAGGGTCTGCAAAAGCTTCGTCAGGCTGGCTGTCGCGTGGTGCTGACCCGGGTTGGACGCGATATGAACGTCTTCAGCCAGCTCAGCGCCAACACCGCTGATTATCTGCTGCTGGATGCAGACGTGGTGACCAACGTCCACGGCAATCTGATGGATGAGATGATGGTGACCATCATTCAGGGCCACGCCCAGCGTCTGGGCATAAAAACCATTGCCGGGCCATGCCATCAGTCGATCATGATGAATACGCTGTCGGGCATCGGCATTGACTTTATTTACGGCGACACCATCGGGGAAGCGCAGCCGCTCGATCTACTGCTGAATACCAGCTATTTCGCCATCAACTGACGGCGACCAGCCGTCGGTGTACCAGATATGTAACAGCGCATACGAGCGCCACGGCTGCCAGCGCTCAGCATAGCGACGGATCTGCGCGGGCGTCATACCGGCAAAGCGCTGTTTAATGAGATAATCATCCGGCAGGAAAACATCCTTCGCCTGCCAGCCGCGCAAGGCCAGATAATTTGCGGTCCAGCGCCCGATGCCGGGGCGCTGCTGTAGCGCCTTCATCCCGGCCTCGACGTTCGCAGGCGGGAACAGCGGGAATTCACCGTCCACCACCGACTGCGCCAGATGAATCAACGACTCCGCACGCTTGAGCGGCATCCCAAGGGCTTTCAACCCCAGCGGATCCACCGCGGCCAGTACCTCTGGCGGAGGAAAACAGAGGTAGCCCGGCGCGTCCTGAATGGGTTCACCGCACAGCGCCACCACTCTTGACGCCAGTTTTGCCGCCATCGCCACGCTCACCAGTTGCCCGAGAATGGCGCGCACGCCCTGCTCATAGGCATCCATCGCGCCCGGCAAACGTAACCCCGGCCGCGCCGCGCCGAGGTCGCCCAGGGTCTGCGCAATTCTTAGCGGGTCGCAATCAAGATCGAACAGGCGGGCAATGCGATCCAGGCAAATATCCGCCACCGGGATCAGGCCAGGGCTGAGCGACACCGCCAGCGTATGGGTTGCGCTGTCTGGCACAACCCGAAATATGCCCTGATGCCCCACATAGCCAAAACTGCGTTCGTAGTAATCCTCCGTAACGGTCTCAACCCCTGTGACCGCACGCGCGGCAAGAAAGCCAAACATCCACTGCCAGTCGTAGGGCGGTTGCCAGTTCAGGGTGTACATCGTCTCTCCTTTTGTATTTACCTCAGCATAAACCGAAAGATCGCGTTGCGCCTTGCTTTCATATTCCTGTTGTCGCCTGGCAGACATTTCGCTAAAGTCTCGCCCCTTCTCATCGGCATGGGGATTTATTGTGTTTATTGGATTCGACTACGGCACCGCAAACTGCTCGGTTGCGATAATGCAAAACGGACAACCACAGCTCCTGAAAATGGAAAACGGCAGTACGCTGTTGCCGTCAATGCTCTGTGCGCCCACGCGTGAAGCGGTGAGCGAGTGGCTGTTCCGCCATCATCAGGTTCCGGCCACGGCGGCGGAGACCCAGGCGCTGCTGCGCCGTGCGGTCAGCTTTAACCGCGAGGAAGATATCGACGTTACCCCTTCCAGCGTGCAGTTCGGCCTCTCTTCCCTCGGGCAGTACATTGAAGACCCGGAAGAGGTCTACTTCGTTAAATCGCCGAAATCCTTCCTCGGCGCCAGCGGCCTGAAGCCACAGCAGGTGGCGATGTTTGAAGATCTGGTCTGCGCGATGATGCTGCACATCCGCAATCAGGCGCAATCCCAGGTGCCGGATGCCATCACCCAGGCGGTGATTGGCCGTCCGATCAACTTCCAGGGGCTGGGCGGCGACGAAGCCAACCAGCAGGCGCAGGGGATCCTTGAGCGTGCAGCGCACCGGGCTGGCTTCCGTGACGTGGTGTTCCAGTATGAGCCGGTTGCGGCGGGACTGGATTTTGAAGCCACGCTGACGGAAGAGAAACGGGTGCTGGTGGTGGACATCGGCGGTGGTACGACGGACTGTTCATTACTGCTGATGGGTCCGCAGTGGCATCATCGTCGCGATCGTGAAAACAGCCTGCTGGGGCACAGCGGCTGCCGCGTGGGCGGTAACGATCTGGATATCGCCCTGGCATTCAAGAGCCTGATGCCGCTGCTCGGCATGGGCGGTCAAACCGAGAAAGGCATCGCCCTGCCGATCCTGCCATGGTGGAATGCGATTGCCATCAACGACGTCCCTGCCCAGAGTGATTTTTACAGCACCGCGAATGGGCGTTTCCTTAACGATCTGGTGCGTGATGCGCAGGATGCAGAGAAGGTCGCGCTGCTGTATAAGGTGTGGCGTCAGCGTCTGAGCTACCGGGTGGTGCGCACCGCCGAAGAGAGCAAAATCGCCCTTTCCGATCGTCCTGAGCATGCGGTTACGCTACCGTTTATCATGGACGATCTGGCTACGGCTATCACCCAGGAAGGGCTGGAAATGGCGCTGGCTCAGCCGCTACAGCGTATTCTGGAGCAGGTGCAGCTGGCGCTTGAGAATGGCAAAGAGAAACCGGACGTGATTTACCTGACCGGCGGTAGCGCCCGTTCACCGCTGATCAAGAAAGCGCTGGCGGAACAGCTGCCGGGGATCCCGATTGCCGGCGGCGATGACTTTGGCTCCGTTACGGCAGGACTGGCCCGCTGGGCGCAGGTGGTGTTTAGCTAATGGGGTTGTGCCGGGTGGCGCTGCGCTTACCCGGCCTACGGTTCGAGGATCTTGTAGGCCGGGTAAGGCGAAGCCGCCACCCGGCGAAACAACGCACCACACTCAGACCATTCCTGACAGTCTTCCATATTTCCTCCATTTTTCCGCTGTGTTACCTGACTAAACTAGTATCATTCCCCGAAAGTGTTTCAGGACGAGAACGTATAACGATGAAAGGCAGTAACAAATCCCGCTGGGCAATCGCCGTTGGTCTGATTGTGGTGGTCCTGGCCGCCGCCTGGTACTGGCACAGCCAGTCCGCGAACTCCACGGCACCTGCTGGCGCCAATAGCCCCTCACAACGTCCAACGGGCGGCGGGCGCCACGGTATGCGCGGCGCGGCGCTGGCACCGGTGCAGGCGGCAACGGCGGTGAATAAAGCGGTGCCTCGTTATCTCTCCGGGCTGGGAACCATCACCGCCGCCAACACCGTGACGGTACGTAGCCGCGTGGATGGTCAGCTGATGGCCATCCACTTCCAGGAAGGCCAGCAGGTGAAAGCCGGCGATCTGCTGGCGGAAATCGACCCAAGCCAGTTTAAGGTGGCCCTGGCGCAGGCGCAGGGGCAGCTCGCGAAAGACAAAGCCACCCTCGCCAATGCCCGCCGCGATTTAGCCCGCTATCAGCAGCTGGTAAAAACCAACCTCGTGTCGCGCCAGGAGCTGGATACCCAGCAGTCTCTGGTCAGTGAATCTCAGGGCACCATCAAGGCCGACGAAGCCGCGGTCGCCAGCGCCCAGCTCCAGCTCGACTGGAGCCGGATCACCGCGCCGATTGACGGCCGCGTGGGCCTGAAACAGGTTGATATCGGCAACCAAATCTCCAGCGGCGACACCACGGGCATCGTGGTGATCACCCAGACGCACCCTATCGATCTCGTCTTTACCCTGCCGGAAAGCGACATTGCGACGGTGATACAGGCGCAGAAGGCCGGAAAAGCGCTGGTGGTTGAAGCCTGGGATCGCACCAACAAGCAGAAGCTGAGCGAAGGTTCGCTGTTGAGCCTGGATAACCAGATCGATACCACCACCGGCACCATCAAGCTTAAAGCACGCTTCAACAATCAGGACGATGCCCTGTTCCCGAATCAGTTCGTCAATGCGCGAATGCTGGTCGCGACAGAAGAAAACGCCGTGGTGATCCCGACGGCGGCCCTGCAAATGGGCAGTGAAGGCAACTTTGTCTGGGTGCTGAACAGCGAAAACAAGGTCAGCAAACATCTGGTGAAAACCGGGATCCAGGACAGTCAGACGGTGGTGATCAGTGCCGGGCTGTCCGCTGGCGACCGCGTCGTAACCGACGGTATTGACCGTCTGACCGAAGGGGCGCAGGTCGAGGTGGTGGAAGCGCAGAATACAGGAGCAAAAGCCTGATGCAGGTGATGCCGCCGAGCTCTACAGGTGGGCCATCACGCCTGTTTATCTTACGTCCGGTTGCGACGACCCTGTTGATGGTGGCGATCCTGCTGGCCGGGATCATTGGCTACCGTTTTCTGCCCGTGTCGGCGCTGCCGGAAGTGGACTACCCGACCATTCAGGTTGTCACCCTCTATCCGGGCGCCAGTCCGGATGTGGTGACGTCCGCCATCACCGCCCCGCTGGAGCGCCAGTTCGGCCAGATGTCTGGCCTGAAGCAGATGTCCTCCCAGAGCTCCGGCGGCGCCTCGGTCGTCACGCTTCAGTTCCAGCTCACGCTGTCGCTGGACGTCGCCGAGCAGGAGGTGCAGGCCGCGATTAACGCTGCCACTAACCTGCTGCCGTCTGACCTGCCGAATCCACCGGTTTACAGCAAGGTCAACCCGGCAGACCCGCCGATCATGACCCTTGCCGTCACCTCCTCGGCCATGCCGATGACGCAGGTGGAAGACATGGTTGAAACCCGCGTGGCGCAGAAGATTTCGCAGGTGACCGGCGTGGGACTGGTGACGCTGGCGGGCGGTCAACGCCCCGCTGTGCGCGTTAAGCTCAATGCCCAGGCCATTGCCGCGCTGGGGTTAACCAGCGAAACCATTCGCACCGCCATCAGCAGCGCCAACGTTAACTCAGCGAAGGGCTCGCTCGACGGCCCAACCCGTGCGGTTACGCTCTCCGCCAACGACCAGATGCAGTCCGCCGATGAGTACCGTCAGCTGATTGTGGCCTATCAAAACGGCGCGCCGATCCGCCTCGGCGACGTGGCAACCGTCGAACAAGGCGCGGAAAACAGCTGGCTCGGGGCGTGGGCCAATAAGCAGCAGGCGATTGTCATGAACGTTCAGCGCCAGCCGGGCGCGAACATTATTGATACCGCCGACAGCATTCGCACCATGCTGCCGCAGCTGGTGGAAAGCCTGCCAAAATCGGTGAGCGTGAAAGTGCTTTCTGACCGCACCACAAATATTCGCGCCTCGGTGTCAGACACCCAGTTCGAGCTGATGCTGGCGATTGCGCTGGTTGTGATGATCATCTACCTGTTCCTGCGCAACGTTCCGGCAACCATCATTCCCGCCGTCGCCGTGCCGCTCTCGCTGGTCGGGACGTTTGCGGTGATGGTGTTCCTCGACTTTTCGATTAATAACCTGACGCTGATGGCGCTCACCATCGCCACCGGGTTCGTGGTGGACGATGCCATCGTGGTCATCGAGAACATCTCGCGCTATATCGAAAAAGGTGAAAAGCCCTTAGCCGCCGCGCTGAAGGGCGCAGGAGAAATTGGCTTTACCATCATCTCGCTCACCTTCTCGCTGATTGCGGTGCTGATCCCGCTGCTGTTTATGGGCGATATCGTCGGGCGGCTGTTCCGCGAGTTTGCCGTGACGCTGGCGGTCGCCATTCTGATCTCTGCCGTGGTGTCGCTGACGCTAACGCCGATGATGTGCGCCCGCATGCTGAGCCACGAATCTTTGCGCAAGCAAAACCGCTTCTCGCGCGCCTCCGAGCGGATGTTCGAGCGCATTATCGCCGCCTACGGCCGCGTGCTGGCGAAAGTCCTGAACCATCCCTGGGCGACGCTCGGCGTGGCGCTCGGCACCCTGGCGCTCAGCGTGATGCTGTGGATTTTCATTCCGAAAGGCTTCTTCCCGATTCAGGACAACGGCATTATTCAGGGCACGCTTCAGGCGCCGCAGACGGTCTCCTTCGCCAACATGGCGCAGCGCCAGCAGCAGGTGTCTGAGATCATCATGAAAGATCCGGCGGTGGAAAGCCTGACTGCCTACGTGGGCGTGGACGGCACCAACCCGTCGCTCAACAGCGCGCGCCTGCAAATTAACCTTAAACCGCTCGATGACCGCGACGATCGCGTCAACGCGGTAATTGAGCGACTGCAAAGCGCGGTGGCGCGCGTGCCGGGCATTGAGCTGTATCTGCAACCGATCCAGGATTTAACCATTGATACGCAGGTGAGCCGCACGCAGTACCAGTTTACGCTCCAGGCCACCTCGCTTGATGCACTCAGCACCTGGGTGCCGCAGCTGGTGGATAAGCTGAAAGCACTGCCGCAGGTTTCTGACGTCAGCAGCGACTGGCAGGATAAAGGGCTGGCGGCGTACGTGAACGTCAACCGCGACACTGCCAGCCGTCTGGGCATTACCATGTCCGACGTGGATAACGCCCTGTATAACGCCTTTGGTCAGCGACTGATCTCCACCATTTACACCCAGGCCAACCAGTATCGCGTGGTGCTGGAACATAACACCGAGAACACGCCCGGGCTTGCCGCGCTGGACTCGATACGCCTGACCAGCAAAGACGGCGGGATTGTGCCGCTCAGCGCCATTGCCAGCGTGGAAGAGCGCCACACCCCGCTGTCGATTAACCATCTCGATCAGTTCCCGTCCACCACCATTTCGTTCAACGTGCCGGATGGGTATTCGCTGGGCGAAGCGGTGGAGGCCATTCTGGGCGCGGAGAAAGAACTCAGCTTCCCGTCCGATATTCAGACCCAGTTCCAGGGCAGTACGCTGGCGTTCCAGGCCGCGCTGGGCAGCACCGTCTGGCTGATTGTCGCGGCGGTGGTGGCGATGTATATCGTGCTTGGCGTGCTGTATGAGAGTTTCATCCACCCGATCACCATCCTCTCCACCCTGCCGACGGCGGGCGTGGGGGCGCTGCTGGCGCTGATGCTGGCGGGGAGCGAACTGGACGTGATTGCGATAATTGGCATCATCCTGCTTATCGGCATCGTGAAGAAAAACGCCATCATGATGATCGACTTTGCGTTGGCCGCCGAGCGCGAGCAGGGTATGGCGCCGCGCGAGGCCATTTACCAGGCCTGTCTGCTGCGTTTTCGCCCGATCCTGATGACCACCCTCGCCGCCCTGCTGGGCGCGCTGCCGCTGATGCTGAGCACCGGCGTGGGGGCCGAACTGCGCCGTCCGCTGGGCATCGGCATGGTCGGCGGTCTGCTGGTGAGCCAGGTGCTGACACTGTTTACCACGCCGGTTATCTACCTGCTGTTTGACCGTCTGGCCCTGTGGACGAAAAGCCGCTTCCCGAAACGTGAAGAGGAGGCGTAAGTGAAGTTTTTCGCCCTCTTCATTTACCGTCCTGTGGCGACGATTTTACTCTCCGTCGCTATCACCCTGTGCGGCGTGCTCGGCTTCCGGCTGCTGCCGGTGGCCCCGCTGCCGCAGGTCGATTTCCCGGTGATCATGGTCAGCGCCTCGCTGCCGGGTGCTTCGCCGGAAACCATGGCCTCATCGGTGGCGACGCCGCTTGAGCGATCGCTTGGGCGAATTGCCGGGGTTAACGAGATGACCTCCAGCAGTTCGCTGGGCAGCACGCGCATCATTCTGGAATTTAACTTCGACCGGGATATCAACGGTGCGGCGCGCGACGTGCAGGCCGCGATTAACGCCGCCCAAAGCCTGCTGCCGAGCGGCATGCCGAGCCGTCCAACCTACCGCAAGGCCAACCCGTCCGATGCGCCGATCATGATCCTGACGCTTACGTCAGAGACCTACTCCCAGGGCGAGCTGTACGATTTTGCCTCCACCCAGCTGGCGCAAACCATCGCCCAGATTGACGGCGTGGGTGACGTGGATGTCGGCGGCAGCTCCTTGCCCGCCGTGCGCGTGGGGCTGAATCCGCAGGCGCTGTTTAATCAGGGCGTGTCGCTGGACGACGTACGATCCGCTATCAGCAACGCCAACGTGCGTAAGCCGCAGGGTGCGATTGAGGACAGCAGCCACCGCTGGCAGATCCAGACCAACGACGAGCTGAAAACCGCCGCCGAGTATCAGCCGTTGATTATTCACTACAACAACGGCGCGGCGGTGCGCCTGAGCGACGTCGCCAGCGTCACCGATTCGGTGCAGGACGTGCGTAACGCCGGGATGACCAATGCCAAACCGGCGATTTTGCTGATGATCCGCAAGCTGCCGGAAGCCAACATCATTCAGACGGTGAACAGCATCCGCGCGCGGCTGCCGGAGCTTCAGGAAACCATTCCGGCGGCCATCGATCTACAGATTGCGCAGGACCGTTCCCCCACCATCCGCGCCTCGCTTGAAGAGGTAGAGCAAACGCTGATCATCTCCGTCGCGCTGGTAATTCTGGTGGTGTTCCTGTTCCTGCGCTCGGGGCGCGCCACGCTGATCCCGGCGGTAGCGGTCCCGGTATCGCTGATAGGCACCTTTGCCGCCATGTACCTGTGCGGGTTTAGCCTTAACAACCTGTCGCTGATGGCGCTGACGATTGCCACCGGGTTTGTGGTGGATGATGCCATCGTGGTGCTGGAGAATATCTCGCGTCATCTGGAAGCGGGCATGAAGCCGCTCCAGGCGGCGCTTCAGGGGACGCGCGAAGTGGGCTTCACGGTCCTGTCCATGAGCCTGTCGCTGGTGGCGGTGTTCCTGCCGCTGCTGCTGATGGGCGGCCTGCCGGGGCGACTGCTGCGCGAATTTGCCGTCACGCTCTCCGTCGCCATTGGTATCTCACTGGTGATTTCGCTGACGCTAACGCCGATGATGTGCGGCTGGATGCTAAAGCGCAGCCAACCACACTCACAGCCGCGCAGGAAAGGCTTTGGCCACGTCCTGATGGCGATGCAGTCCGGCTACGGCAAATCGCTGAAATGGGTGCTGAACCACACGCGTATTGTCGGGCTGGTGCTTATCGCCACCATCGGGCTCAACGTCTGGATGTATATCACCATCCCGAAAACCTTCTTCCCGGAGCAGGATACCGGCGTGCTGATGGGCGGTATTCAGGCAGACCAGAGCATTTCGTTCCAGGCGATGCGCGGCAAGCTTCAGGACTTTATGAAAATCATCCGGGAAGATCCGGCCGTAGACAACGTTACCGGCTTTACCGGCGGCTCGCGCGTTAACAGCGGGATGATGTTTATTACCCTTAAGCCGCGCGGTGAACGTCACGAAACGGCGCAGCAGATCATTGACCGCTTGCGGGTGAAGCTCGCCAAAGAGCCGGGGGCGAACCTGTTTTTGATGGCCGTTCAGGATATCCGCGTCGGCGGACGACAGGCTAACGCCAGCTATCAGTACACCCTGCTCTCGGATGACTTAGCCGCCCTGCGCGAGTGGGAGCCGAAGATCCGTAAAGCGCTGGCCGCGCTGCCGCAGCTGGCGGACGTGAACTCCGACAGCCAGAACAACGGCGCGGAGATGGCGCTCACTTACGATCGTGAAACTATGGCCCGCCTGGGCATTAACGTGGAGGCGGCCAACAGCCTGCTTAACAACGCCTTCGGGCAGCGTGAAGTCTCCACCATCTATCAGCCGATGAACCAGTACAAGGTGGTAATGGAAGTCGATCCGCGCTACACCCAGGACATCAGCGCGCTGGACAAGATGTTTGTGATCAATAATGACGGCAAGGCGATCCCGCTGTCGTACTTCGCCAGCTGGCAGCCGTCGAACGCGCCGCTGTCGGTGAACCACCAGGGGCTTTCCGCCGCCTCGACCGTGTCGTTTAACCTGCCAACCGGCTCGTCGCTGTCTGAGGCCAGCGATGCCATTAACCGCGCCATGACCCAGCTTGGGGTGCCCTCCTCCGTGCGCGGCAGCTTTGCCGGTACGGCGCAGGTGTTCCAGGACACCATGAACTCGCAGGTCATTTTGATCCTGGCGGCCATTGCCACGGTGTACATCGTGCTGGGCGTGCTGTACGAAAGCTACGTGCACCCGTTGACCATTCTCTCCACGCTTCCCTCTGCGGGCGTGGGGGCGCTGCTGGCGCTGGAGCTGTTCGGTGCTCCATTCAGCCTCATCGCGCTCATTGGGATCATGCTATTAATAGGTATTGTGAAGAAAAACGCGATAATGATGGTCGACTTTGCCCTGGACGCCCAGCGCAACGGCAACCTGACGCCGGACGAGGCGATATTCCAGGCCTGTCTGCTGCGTTTTCGCCCGATCATGATGACTACGCTGGCCGCGCTGTTCGGCGCACTGCCGCTGGTCATATCCGGCGGTGACGGCTCTGAACTGCGCCAGCCGCTGGGGATCACGATCGTTGGCGGCCTGGTGATGAGCCAGCTGCTGACGCTCTACACCACGCCGGTAGTCTATCTGTTCTTTGACCGCCTGCGGCTGCGTTTTTCGCGTAAAAAGAGAACCACGGTGACCGAGTAAATGACCGACCTACCCAGTAACGTTCGCTGGCAATTGTGGATCGTCGCGTTCGGCTTCTTTATGCAGTCGCTGGACACGACCATCGTGAACACAGCCCTCCCCTCAATGGCGAAAAGTCTGGGGGAGAGCCCGCTGCACATGCATATGGTGATTGTCGCCTACGTGCTGACGGTCGCCGTGATGCTGCCCGCCAGCGGCTGGCTGGCGGATAAAGTCGGCGTGCGGAACATCTTTTTCACCGCCATTGTGCTGTTTACCACCGGGTCGCTGTTTTGCGCCCAGGCCAATACCCTCGACCAGCTGGTGATGGCGCGCGTGCTACAGGGCGTCGGCGGCGCGATGATGGTGCCCGTCGGGCGGTTAACGGTGATGAAAATTGTTCCGCGCGCGCAGTATATGGCGGCGATGACCTTCGTCACCCTGCCCGGTCAGGTCGGCCCGCTGCTGGGCCCGGCGCTGGGCGGTATTCTGGTGGAGTATGCCTCCTGGCACTGGATCTTCCTGATCAACCTGCCGGTCGGTATTATCGGCGCGATTGCCACCCTGACGCTGATGCCGAACTATAAAATGCAGACCCGGCGCTTTGATTTCTTTGGCTTCATCCTGCTGGCAGCTGGCATGGCGACGCTCACCCTGGCGCTCGACGGGCAAAAAGGGCTGGGGATCTCCTCCCTGTCGCTCGCCCTGCTGGTAGCGCTGGGTGTCACCGCCATTCTCTGGTATCTGTGGCATGCCAGAGGCAACGCTAACGCGCTGTTTAGCCTGAACCTGTTCAAGAATCCCACCTACCGTCTTGGTCTGTTCGGCAGCTTTGCCGGACGCATCGGCAGCGGCATGTTGCCGTTTATGACGCCGGTATTTTTACAGATTGGGATGGGCTTCTCGCCGTTCCATGCCGGGCTGATGATGATCCCGATGGTGCTCGGCAGCATGGGGATGAAGCGTATTGTGGTGCAGGTGGTAAACCGCTTTGGCTATCGCCGCGTGCTGGTGGCCGCCACGCTCGGGCTGGCGCTGGTTAGTCTGCTGTTTATGGCCGTGGCGCTGCTGGGCTGGTACTACATCCTGCCACTGGTGCTGTTCTGCCAGGGGATCATCAACTCTATGCGCTTCTCGTCGATGAACACCCTGACGCTGAAAGATCTGCCGGACGAACTGGCGAGCAGTGGTAACAGCCTGCTGTCGATGATCATGCAGCTCTCTATGAGCGTGGGGGTCACGGTCGCCGGATTGCTGCTCGGCATGTACGGTCAGCACCATCTCAGCGCCGACACCCCCGTCGCGCATCAGGTCTTTTTATACACTTACCTCAGCATGGCGGTAATTATCGCCCTGCCCGCTTTTATCTTTGCCAGAGTACCGAATGACACGACCAAAAACGTCGTGATCCGACGCGGCAAAAGGAGTGCACCATGAAATTCTGGCGTCCGGGGATCACCGGTAAGCTTTTTGTGGCGATTTTCGCTACCTGTATCGTCCTGCTGATTACCATGCACTGGGCGGTGCGAGTCAGCTTTGAGCGCGGCTTTATTGACTACATCAAGCACGGTAACGAACAGCGTTTACAGGGCTTAAGCGATGCGCTGGGGGAACAGTATAGCCTGCACGGTAACTGGCGTTTTCTGCGCAATAACGATCGTTTTATATTTCAAATTCTGCGCTCGCTGGAGCACGATAATGACGACGACCGCCCGGGGCCGGGCATGCCGCCGCACGGCTGGCGCACCCAGTTCTGGGTGATCGATCAGGAGATGCACGTGCTCGTTGGCCCGCGCTCGCCGGTACCGCCGGACGGTACAAAGCGCGCCATTACCTCGAACGGCGCCACGGTGGGCTGGGTTATTGCCTCGCCGGTCGAGCGGCTGACGCGCAACACCGACATCAACTTTGATCGCCAGCAGCGCCAGACCAGCTGGCTGATTGTCGCGCTTTCTACCCTGCTTGCGGCGCTCGCCACCTTCCCGCTGGCGCGTGGCCTGCTGGCGCCGGTAAAACGCCTGGTGGAAGGCACGCATAAGCTGGCGGCGGGTGATTTCTCGACCCGCGTGGACACCCGCAGTCAGGATGAACTGGGCAAGCTGGCGCAGGACTTCAACCAGCTCGCCAGCACGCTGGAGAAAAACCAGCAGATGCGCCGCGACTTTATGGCCGACATTTCGCACGAGCTGCGCACCCCACTGGCGGTGCTGCGCGGTGAGCTGGAGGCGATTCAGGACGGCTTGCGGCAGTTCACCCCCGAATCCGTGGCCTCGCTACAGGCGGAAGTCGGTACGCTGACCAAACTGGTGGACGATCTGCATCAGCTTTCCATGTCCGATGAAGGCGCCCTGGCCTACCAGAAAGCCCCAATCGACGTGATCAATATCCTTGAAGTCGTGACCGGCGCGTTCCGCGAACGCTTCGCCAGCCGTGACCTGAAAATCAACCTCTCGCTGCCTGACAGCGCGGTGGTATTCGGTGACAGAGATCGCCTGATGCAGCTGTTCAATAATCTGCTGGAGAACAGCCTCCGCTACACCGACGGCGGCGGCGGGTTGCATATCTCCGGCAAGCAGGAAAACGGGCGCTTTGCCCTGACCTTTGCGGACTCCGCCCCTGGCGTGAAGGATGCGCAGCTGGAAAAACTGTTCGAGCGCTTCTATCGCACCGAAGGTTCGCGTAACCGCGCCAGCGGGGGCTCCGGCCTTGGGCTGGCGATTTGCGTAAACATTGTGGAGGCGCATGGTGGCACCATCCGCGCCGCCCATTCGCCTTTTGGCGGGGTTAGCATTACAGTAGAGTTACCTCTGGAACGGGATTTATCGAGGGAAGCATGACCGAGTTACCGATTGACGACAACACACCGCGTATTTTGATCGTGGAAGACGAGCCTAAACTTGGGCAACTGCTGATCGACTATTTGCGCGCTGCGAGCTATGCGCCAACGCTTATCAGCCACGGCGACCAGGTGCTGCCCTACGTGCGCCAGACGCCGCCGGATCTGATCCTGCTGGATCTGATGCTGCCGGGTACTGACGGCCTGACCCTGTGCCGGGAAATTCGTCGTTTCTCCGATGTGCCCATCGTGATGGTGACGGCCAAAATCGAAGAGATCGACCGTCTGCTGGGGCTCGAAATCGGCGCCGACGATTACATCTGCAAGCCTTACAGCCCGCGGGAGGTGGTCGCTCGCGTGAAAACCATCCTCCGCCGCTGCAAGCCGCAGCGTGAATTGCAGGTGCTCGATGCGCAAAGCCCGCTGATCGTCGACGAAAGCCGCTTCCAGGCAAGCTGGCGCAGCAAACTTTTGGATCTCACCCCCGCAGAGTTTCGCCTGTTGAAAACGCTCTCCCACGAGCCGGGCAAAGTGTTTTCCCGCGAGCAGCTGCTCAACCATCTGTATGATGATTACCGCGTAGTGACCGACCGCACCATCGACAGCCACATCAAAAACCTGCGCCGCAAGCTGGAGGCGCTCGACGCCGACCAGTCGTTTATTCGCGCGGTGTACGGCGTGGGGTATCGCTGGGAAGCGGATGCGTGCAGGATTGCCTGACAACATTCTCCCCTCACCCTGCCCTCTCCCCAGGGGGGAGAGGGTGTTTTAGTCCCCTCTCCCCCCTGGGGAGAGGGTTAGGGTGAGGGGTCCGGGCTTTACCTCCCCGCCCCGCAGCGCTACAATGCCCGCCCTTAAAGTGGGGGATCTCCCCTTACCGCTGCACCTGGTGCACGCGGATCTGACCTGTCATCAGAACGAGAACAAACATGTTTAAACCGGAACTCCTTTCCCCGGCGGGAACGCTGCAAAATATGCGTTACGCTTTCGCCTATGGTGCCGACGCCGTCTACGCGGGCCAGCCGCGCTATTCGCTGCGCGTGCGTAACAACGAATTCAACCACGAGAATCTTCAGCTCGGCATCAATGAAGCGCATGCCCTGGGCAAAAAATTCTACGTGGTGGTGAACATCGCGCCGCACAACGCCAAGCTGAAAACATTCATTCGTGACCTGAAGCCGGTCGTGGAGATGGGGCCGGACGCGCTGATCATGTCGGACCCGGGTTTAATCATGCTGGTTCGGGAGAACTTCCCTGATATGGACATTCACCTCTCGGTGCAGGCTAACGCCGTCAACTGGGCAACGGTGAAATTCTGGAAGCAGATGGGGCTGACCCGCGTCATTCTGTCTCGCGAGCTGTCTCTCGAAGAGATCGAAGAGATCCGCACCCAGGTGCCGGATATGGAAATCGAAATCTTCGTCCACGGCGCGCTGTGCATGGCCTACTCCGGCCGCTGCCTGCTCTCTGGCTACATCAACAAGCGTGACCCGAACCAGGGCACCTGCACCAACGCCTGCCGCTGGGAATATAACGTTCAGGAAGGCAAAGAGGATGACATCGGTAACATCGTGCATAAACACGAGCCGATCCCGGTCACCAACGTTGAGCCAACGCTGGGTATCGGCGCGCCTACCGACAGCGTGTTTATGATCGAAGAAGCCAAACGTCCGGGTGAGTACATGACCGCCTTCGAAGACGAGCACGGCACCTACATCATGAACTCGAAGGATCTGCGCGCCATCGCGCACGTGGAGCGTTTAACCCAGATGGGCGTACACTCCCTGAAAATCGAAGGCCGCACCAAGTCCTACTACTACTGCGCTCGTACCGCGCAGGTGTATCGCAAAGCCATCGACGATGCCGCCGCCGGTAAACCGTTCGACACCAGCCTGCTGGAAAAGCTGGAAGGTCTGGCGCATCGCGGCTATACCGAAGGTTTCCTGCGTCGACATACCCACGACGACTACCAGAACTACGAGCATGGCTATTCGATTTCCGAACGCCAGCAGTTTGTAGGCGACTTCACCGGCGAGCGTAAAGGCCCGCTGGCCGCCGTCGCCGTAAAAAACAAATTCACTAAAGGCGACAGCCTGGAGCTGATGACACCGCAGGGCAACATGAACTTCCGCCTGGAGCATCTGGAAAACAAAAAAGGTGAGGCGATTGAGGTCGCACCTGGCGATGGCCATGTGGTCTGGCTGCCGGTTCCTGAAGAAGTAGAGCTGGAGTTTGCGCTGCTGATGCGCAATTTTGAAGGTGAAAATACCCGAAATCCGCACGGCAAATAGTCAATCAACGGGATTTTTTCACGCTGGGATAATTCTTAGAATCGGATCACATACCGCTTCGTTCAATACGGGTATTATCCCCCCGCTGAAAAACATAACCCATAAATGCTAGCTGTACCAGGAACCACCTCCTTAGCCTGCGTAATCTCCCTTACGCGGGCTTATTTTTTTGTTAACTCCTGAAATTTTTCCCCCTGATAAATATGGCGTTGCATTGACCCCGGAAAGGTTTGTGTCAGCATTAGGCGTATCATCTAAGCAAGTCGAACGAACAAAGGATCCTAATCACATTTTTAATGGATTTGAGAGGGATGAACACTATTCGGAACATTCCTAATTTTAAGTGTTAACAGGACCTTTACTCTTGATTTATTAACAATCAACGTTTCACACGGACGGAGAGATGAAGTGACATTCACAGGACAACTTTCAAAGGATCTTCCAGATTACGAACTCGCACGCAGTCTTGGTCTTGCCTCTGGCGGCGATATAAATTTCACAGCACTTGCAGGTCAACTGGACTGCAGCAGAAATTTTAGCCAGGCCGGGATTATCTACTCAGACGGTACACGTCAGTGGCTAGTACGGCCATCAAGAAGGATTGCGACACCAAACGAAAGCTCGGTTAGTCATGTAGTCATAACCAAAGTAAATGCCTCACAAGTTAACCCCGTTCACGCAACAACGGCTACGATTCAGTCCCCTTCCCTGGCGACTGAAATTGGTTCAACGGCAATTTCCTGCGGAGCCGCAATTCTTACTGTTGTACTTGCGGCAGGGGCCGGTATGGCTATACCTCTCACTGCAGGGTCTTCCGGTGCTATAGCCGCTGTGATTTTAGCCGGTGGTGTAGCAACTGGAATTCAATGTGCAAATGGGCTTGGCCGACTATCGTTGATTGCTATGAATCACGATGACTACGTTGCGTGGATGGACTCCCAGGAGTGGTATACAGCAACCAACACAGCCCTGGATGCGATTTCTCTTGCCGGGGCTGCTGCGGGTTTAAAAAGCGCTGCATTAACATATCGCCTTCTTAACCGTTCATCGTCTGAGAGTTTGCTCTCCTTATTACAAAAAATGAGCCGGGCCGACCGTACGCGATTAACAGAGGAGATTATTCGTATCCGCAATCCCGGCATCTCGAATTCAGGTGTAAAAGCAGCAATGAAGGCAGGCGTGTATCCCAAACGTTATCCGTCAGAAGCGTTGCAGTTGCTCTTACAGCGTGAGTTGCTGAATACCATTTCAAATTCTTCTGCCTTCGTTGGAAGTGCCATCTCAGGAAATATCAGAAATCCACAGAATGTTGCACAAACGGGTAAATACATTTTTGGTTTAATTCAGTCTTTTTCATTTACAGGAAGTTATTGACCCGTCCATGATGAAATACATTAAAGATAGCCTTGCATTAAGTGCTTTGGTTAAAAGTAAAATGGCGACCGATGATCCCAACCAGCTTGAAACATTAAAAGAACAGTTAAAAGATCGGTTCGGCGTTCCTGTGGGCGTCCATATGACAGGAATTCCTTTGGCAGTGAGCACGTTACTGGCTATTTTTTGCTACGCCATGCTGCAAGTATCCCTCTGGTTGTTGCTGTTTCGCTGGCTCGGCTTACCCGAATTTAAGGTTATGATGGGAGTATTCATTGCAGCGATTGTGTATTGTCTGGTAGTGATGAGCACGATGTTTCTGACTACACGAGGTTCTTTACCTGGATATAAACTGCATATTTTCGTCATTACGCTGACAGGCATAATGAGCATCATTTATTTCATCTGGACGGGGATTTCGCTTTTATACGGCCCTGTTGAGAACTACACACCGCAAATAACCTCTTTGCTGGGGCTGGGATGTTTCTTTCTGAACATTATGTGGATGAATTCATCGATTTTTTACCGCTCCATTGCGCTAACGCTACATAATCGGGTCTGGCGTAAGCAGCTCAAAATCGAGGCAAGGCCAATGTCACACCTCAAACGTTGACCACAATAGTCAATTGAGCGGCAGTAGTATGCATTGTAAGCGCTACGGGGTTCTTTAGTCGATTTCAAAGCCCTTACGCGGGCTTATTTTTTGCCTTTCATCCTGTTCTTACCCGCTTTTTCCCTCTCTGGGATACACTCTTTCTATAGCTAAAAAAGGGAGCAACCCGGATGGCAACCTATCCAGACAGTTTATTAATTCTTAACGGCAAGAGTGCAGGCAACGATCTGCTGCGCCAGGCGATTACCGAATTGCGTGAAGACGGAGCATGCATACACGTGCGAGTAACGTTTGAAAAAGGCGATGCGGCGCGCTACATCGACGAGGGCATCAGGTTAGGTGTTCAGACCATCATTTCCGGCGGCGGCGACGGAACGATCAACGAGATCGCCGGTGCGCTCATTGACCTCAACGACGCAGCTCGCCCGGCGATGGGGATTTTACCGCTCGGTACCGCCAACGATTTTGCCACCAGCGCCGGTATACCTGAGGATTTAGGCAAAGCACTGCAACTGGCTATCCTCGGGAAAGCGACCGCCGTCGATATTGCGCAGGTGAATGAAAGAACCTGCTTTATCAATATGGCGACCGGCGGGTTCGGCACCCGCATTACCAGCGAAACGCCGGAAAAACTGAAGGCCGCGCTGGGCGGCGTTTCGTATCTCATCCATGGTCTGATGCGCATGGACACGCTCAGGCCCGACAGCTGTGAGATCCAAGGTGAAAACTTCCACTGGCAGGGCGACGCGCTGGTGATTGGTATCGGCAACGGGCGTCAGGCAGGCGGCGGACAGCAGCTTTGCCCGGAAGCGCTGATCAACGACGGTCAATTACAGCTGCGTATTTTTACCGGCGACGGGCTGCTGCCTGCGCTGTTTACGACACTGACGCAGCCAGAGGAGAGCCCCAATATCATCGACGGCACATCCGCGTGGTTTGAGGTGATCGCCCCACACGGCATGACCTTTAATCTCGACGGAGAGCCGCTCAGCGGCGAGCGATTCCGCATTGAGGTGTTGCCCGGGGCGTTGCAGTGCCGATTGCCGCCGGACTGTCAGCTTTTGCGCTGATGTGTTGCCGGGTGGCGGCCCTCTTCCCGTATGCACTGAACAGTCCCCTCTCCCCGTTGGGGAGAGGGCTAGGGTGAGGGGAAAAGACTTAAGCGATCGTGACCTTACTGTCCAGATAGACGTCCTGAACCGCGTTGATCAGCTTCACGCCGTCGGCCATAGATTTTTTGAACGCCTTACGGCCGAGGATCAGCCCCATGCCGCCAGCGCGTTTGTTAATCACCGCCGTGCGCACCGCGTCGGTCAGATCGGTTTCACCGCCTGCCGCACCGCCGGAGTTAATCAGCCCGGCGCGGCCCATATAGCAGTTTGCAAGCTGGTAGCGCACCAGATCGATCGGGTTGTCGCTGGTCAGCTTGCTGTAGACGCGGTCGTCGGTATAGCCAAAGTTCACCGCTTTATAGCCGCCGTTATTCTCGGCCATTTTCTGCTTCACGATGTCCGCGCCGATGGTCGCCGCAAGGTGGTTTGCCTGACCGGTCAGATCCGCAGACACGTGGTAATCCACACCGTCTTTTTTGAACGAGCCGTTACGCAGATAGGCCCACAGCACGGTTACCATGCCCAGCTCGTGGGCGCGCTCGAACGCCGCGGAGATCTCTTCTATCTGACGACGCGACTGTTCAGAACCGAAATAGATGGTTGCCCCGACCGCCACAGCACCCATATTGAACGCCTGCTCGACGCTGGCGTAGAGCGTCTGGTCGTATTCGGTTGGGTAGCTCAGGGTTTCGTTGTGGTTCAGCTTAACGAGGAACGGAATGCGGTGGGCATAGCGACGCGACACGGAGGCCAGCACGCCGTAGGTGGAGGCCACGCAGTTACAGCCCGCCTCAATCGCCAGCTCGACGATATTTTTCGGATCAAAATAGAGCGGGTTCGCGGCAAACGATGCCCCCGCAGAGTGTTCAACGCCCTGGTCAACGGGCAGAATAGAGAGGTACCCGGTTCCGCCCAGGCGGCCGGTATTATAAAGCGTCTGCATGTTTCGCAGTACGGCAGGAGGACGGTTGTTGTCGACCATGACGCGGTCTACGTAATCATGGCCAGGCAGATAAAGCTGGTCGGCTGGAATGGTCATACAACGATGCTGTAAAAGGCTGTCGGCGTCTTTGCCAAGCAGCTGCGCAATATCAGTCATAGTGATGCTCCCGTATGTCCGACATGATGTCGGAGCGTGTGATCCAAGCCCACGTTTTTGCAGGCAGACTAAGCCTGGTACCGACTTAACCTATTTTCCACCATTTGCAACTTTTTTAAGCACAATCTGCTGGCTCGTTTCATGTACAACATTTTTGTTACACTGATCAAACAATCGCCTTAAAGGTATTTAAAAGGTATTATCACATGGTATGTTACATGCGTACCTCTGACATGCAGGATTAAAAAATGAAAACGAAAGTCCAACTGTCATTCATGATGTTTGTTGAATGGTTTATCTGGGGCGCGTGGTTTGTGCCGCTGTGGCTGTGGCTAAGCAAGAGCGGGTTTACCGCCGGGGAAATTGGCTGGTCCTATGCCTGTACCGCTATTGCCGCGATCCTCTCTCCCATCCTGGTCGGCTCGCTGACGGACCGTTTCTTCGCCGCCCAGAAAGTGCTGGCCGTGCTGATGTTCGCTGGCGCGATTCTGATGTATTTCGCAGCACAGCAAACCCAGTTCAGCACCTTCTTCCCGCTGCTGCTGGCCTACTCCCTGACCTATATGCCGACCATCGCGCTGACGAACAGCATCGCTTTTGCGAACGTCGATGACGTGGAGGCTGATTTCCCGCGCATCCGCGTGATGGGCACCATCGGCTGGATTGCATCCGGCCTGGCGTGCGGCTTCCTGCCGCAGATGATGGGCTATAGCGACATCTCTGACACCAATATCCCGCTGCTGATGACCGCTGCCAGCTCCCTTCTGCTCGGCGTCTTCGCACTTTTCCTGCCGAATACCCCGCCGAAGAGCACCGGCAAGCTGGATATCAAAGTGATGCTGGGGCTGGATGCGCTGATCCTGCTGCGCGATAAAAACTTCCTGGTGTTCTTCTTCTGCTCATTCCTGTTCGCCATGCCGCTGGCTTTCTACTACATCTTTGCCAACGGCTATCTCACCGAAGTGGGGATGAAAAACGCCACCGGCTGGATGACCCTCGGCCAGTTCTCTGAAATCTTCTTCATGCTCGCTCTGCCGTTCTTTACCAAACGCTTTGGTATTAAGAAGGTCTTGCTGCTGGGCCTGATCACCGCCGCCATTCGCTACGGCTTCTTTGTTTACGGCGGTGCCGAACAATACTTCACCTACGCCCTGCTGTTCCTCGGCATTCTGCTGCACGGCGTAAGCTATGACTTCTATTACGTCACCGCGTACATCTACGTGGATAAAAAAGCGCCCGTGCATATGCGCAACGCGGCGCAGGGCTTGATCACGCTGTGCTGTCAGGGCTTTGGTAGCCTGCTGGGTTACCGTCTCGGCGGCGTGATGATGGAAAAAATGTTCGCCTATAAAGAGCCGGTGAATGGGCTGACCTTCAACTGGGCCGGAATGTGGACGTTTGGTGCAATCATGATTGTAGTGATTGCCGTGCTGTTTATGCTGTTTTTCCGCGAATCGGATAAAGAGATCACCGCAATTGAGGTGGTTGATGGCGATACCGCGCTGACACGAGGGGAAGTTAAATGAAACAAGACCGTATTCTCGGTGCTCTTTACGGGCAGGCGTTAGGGGATGCGATGGGGATGCCGTCTGAACTGTGGCCGCGCAAGCGGGTGAAAGCGCACTTCGGCTGGATCGACCGTTTCTTACCCGGCCCGGCTGAGAATAATGCCGCCTGCTACTTTAATCAGGCCGAATTTACGGATGATACGTCGATGGCGCTGTGCCTGGCCGACGCGATTATCGAATGCGACGGGGAAATTAATCCTGACGTTATCGGTAAGCATATTCTGGACTGGGCGCTGGATTTTGACGCGTTCAATAAGAATGTGCTCGGCCCGACCTCCAAAATTGCCCTGAACGCCATCCGTGACGGCAAGCCGGTGAGCGAGCTGGAAAATAACGGCGTCACCAACGGGGCGGCGATGCGCGCCTCCCCGCTGGGATGCCTGCTACCGGCCACGCGTCTGGCACATTTTGTTGAACAGGTTGCGTTAGCCTCCAGCCCGACCCATAAATCGGATCTCGCCATCGCCGGTGCGGTGGTGATCGCGTGGGCGGTTTCACGCGCTATCGACGGCGAGCGCTGGCAGAACATCGCCGATGCCCTGCCGGGTATTGCCCGTGCGGCGCAGGAGGCGAACACCACCACCTTCAGCGCATCGCTTTCCGCTCGTATTGAGCTGGCCCTGAAAACCGTGCGCGAAGCCAACGGTACGGAGTCCGCCAGCGAGCAGATCTATCAGCTTATTGGCGCGGGCACGAGCACCCTGGAGTCCGTTCCGGCGGCGATTGCGATGGTCGAACTTGCGGGCACCGATCCGAACCGCTGCGCGGTGTTATGCGCTAACCTGGGCGGTGATACGGACACTATCGGCGCGATGGCAACGGCCATCTGTGGCGCGCTGCACGGTGTACAGGCCATTGATCCGGCGCTTAAAAGCGAACTTGATGCCGTAAACCAGCTTGATTTCGGACGCTACTGCGAAAAACTACTGCACTTCCGGGAGCAAAGGGAGGGCGTATGAGTGCTTTTGCCCGCCGTCTCGAAACCCTTCACGCTACGCGCCCCGTAACGGTGCTCGGCGCGGCGGTCATCGACGTGATTGCCGACGCCTACGCCCTGCCCTGGCGCGGGTGTGATATCGAGCTGAAGCAACAGGGAGTGAATATTGGCGGCTGTGCGCTGAATATCGCCATCGCCCTCAAGCGGCTCGGCATTGCAGCGCAAAACGCGCTTCCCGTTGGCCACGGCGTGTGGGCCGATATTATCCGTAATGCCATGGCGAAGCAGGATCTGCACAGCGCCGTGGAAGCGGAAACGGGCGATAACGGCTGGTGCCTGGCGCTGGTGGAGCCTGACGGTGAACGGACCTTCATGTCGTTTAGCGGTGTGGAGAATCAGTGGCAGCAACGCTGGCTGGACGGGTTAAGCGTGCCAGAGAAAAGCCTGATCTATTTGTCCGGCTACCAGTTGGCGTCGCCCAGCGGCGAGCTGCTGACGGCCTGGGTGGAACGTCTTCAGGATGTGACGCTCTTTATCGATTTCGGTCCGCGCATCGCGGATATTCCCGACCCGCTGATGGCGCGGATTATGGTCCGTAAACCGGTTGTCTCGCTCAATCGGCAGGAGGCGGAACTTGCCGCCGAATGGCTTGGCGTGAACGTGGAACAGCTCGGCACTCAGTGGCAGCAACGGTTTGGCGCTGCGCTAATCGTACGCCATGATAAAGACGGGGCGGTCTGGTACGACGGTGACGCTTCCGGACACGTTCCGGCGTTTCCTGCTACCGTGGTCGATACCATCGGCGCCGGTGACAGCCATGCGGGAGGTACCCTTGCCGGGCTGGCTGCGGGATGGTCACTGCCAGAGTCGGTGCAGCTTGGCAATGCCGTGGCCGCCTGGGTAGTCAGCCATCGCGGTGGAGACTGCGCCCCCACGCGCGAGGCCCTACTCCTCGCACACAAAGACGTATAGGTCGCTGCGGCAGTAGCTGATGCTGTACTCAATTGGCCGCTGCTGTTGATCGAGCGCGACTTGCTTGATCACCAGCACCGGTATCTTATCGTCCATCTTGATATGCGCCTGAAACTCGCTGTCCGGCATCCGGGCGCTGACGCGGGAACGGGTGCGCTGCGGAAAGATATTCTGGCTGCGGAAGTAATCATAAAGCGAGACGCCAATGTCGTCCGGGTTGGGAATTAATCCTACCGGTACCCAGGACTCCTCTATCGATACCGCATCGTCATCCACGTAACGGATGCGCTTAAGCAAAAACACATCGCTTTCCGGCGCAAGGGAAAGATGGCGGGCGATCTCTTCCGGGCACTTCACGATGCGTTTATTGACCCACAGGGTGTTGGGCGTTTTGCCACGCAGCACCACCTGCTGAGAAAAGCCGCGCGCCTCTTTCAGCGAATATTCAAAGATATTGTTGATTTGCGTCCCGTATCCACGCGCGCGGGTAACGACGCCAGCCTCTTCCAGCGCCTGCATGGCTTTACGCACCGTAATACGCGACACTCCGGCCAGCTGGCTCAGATCGCGCTCGCCGGGCAAAATATTACCGTGCGCGAGCACACCGCTGCGCACCGCGTTCTTGACCGTTTCGGCAAATTTCAGATACAGCGGCGTGTTGTCCGGTGCGGCAATTCGTTCCTTGAGTTGAGCAATTAACCGGGTATGCGCTTGTTCCATCTCTGTTTTTCTCTGGCATGAGTTTCATGCCAGTATACGGCTTACCACCATGCATGAAAATGGTGAACCGGACCAATACCGTGACCCACTTCCAGAGAATCGGCTTTTGCCAGCGCGCCCGAGAGCCAGACCTTCGCCTCCTGCACCGTATCCGCCCATGTGGCGTGACGAGGACGCAGCGCCGCCAGCGCCGCCGAGAGCGTACAGCCCGTGCCGTGGGTGTTTTTGGTCTGGACACGTGGCGCGGTGAAACGTTGCGTGCCATCGTGGGTGAAAAGCCAGTCCGGGCTTTCTGCATCATCAAGATGGCCGCCTTTCATCAGCACCGCGCGACACCCCATCGCCAGCAGCGCATTCCCCTGCTCTTTCATCTCACGTTCGTTTTGCGCGTGTGGCGCATCCAGCAGCGCGGCGGCTTCAGGCAGGTTTGGCGTGATCAGCGCAACCTGCGGCAGCAGCTTTTTACGCAGGGTATCGACAGCCGAGGCGGAGAGCAGCGGATCGCCGCTTTTGGCCAGCATCACGGTATCAAGCACCACGTTTTTTATCTGGTAGTGTTTGAGACGTTCAGCGACCGCTTCAACAATGTCCGCCTCTGCCAGCATGCCGATCTTGGTGGTGTCGATACGTACGTCGCTGAATACCGAATCCAGCTGCGCGGCGACAAAATCCGGGTCAATGCGATACACCGACTGTACGCCGCGCGTGTTTTGCGCAACCAGCGCGGTGATAACCGAGCACCCGTATGCGCCGAGCGCAGAGAAGGTTTTCAGGTCTGCCTGGATCCCCGCTCCGCCGCTTGGATCGGTTCCCGCAATAGTCAGGGCATTAATGCGCGTCATACCTGTTCCTCCAGCGCGTAAAGCGCGTCCAGAAACGCGGAGACAAAGCTGCCGGGCCCCCGGCTTTGAGTCAGGGCAACTGACCCTGCGCGCTTCATAAAGCCGCAGGCAGCCGTCGCGTTATCAAGCCTGTCGCCAGGCAGCGAGCAGCAGGCGGCGACGACCGCCGAGAGCGCACAGCCAGTTCCTACCACGCGGGTCATCAGCAGGTCGCCGCCCGCGACCGTACGGGTTCGCTGGCCATCGGTGATGTGATCCACTTCTCCTGTGACGACCACAACGGCATGGGTCTGACGGGCGAGCGTCTGCGCAGCGGTCAACGCGCTCGCTGCCGTATCGGTGGAATCAACCCCGCGCCCGCCCGCACTCATTCCGGCAAGGGCGAGGATTTCGGAGGCGTTGCCACGAATGGCCGCAGGTTTAAGGGATAATATTTGCTGGCAAAAACGGGTGCGGAACGCCAGCGCGCCAACCGCGACGGGGTCCAGAACCCAGGGTGTGCCCGCGGCTACCGCGCTCTCAATAGCCCGACGCATCGACTGGGCGCGCGGCGCGGTGAGCGTGCCAACGTTGACGAGCAGGGCATCGGCAAGCGCGGCAAACTGTTCCGCTTCCTCGGCTTCGATCACCATTGCCGGGGAAGCACCGAGCGCGAGCAGAACGTTGGCGGTGAAGGTCTGCACGACATCGTTGGTCATACAGTGCGTGAGCGGGGAACGGGTTCGGAATTGATGTAAAACGTGTGAGTCGAGCAGGTCAGGCTGCATGGTTTCGCTCCTGCCGTGCGGAAAGAAGCGATGACCGGGTAGGCATCTGACTTCCCTACGCTGGCATTATCCAGATCAGGTGGTACGGGTATTTCTCAAATGTTCAAGCGAACACTACCCCGAGTCAAATTACTTAGAAAACAATCATTTACACACAAACAATTTGTAGGTGTTTAGTGTAACCGGGGCCGTAGGCAGGGTGCAAGATTTTTCGAATTATCACAGTATTTATCACAGCAGTTATCACACCTGGAATAGCTAAATCACATAATGAAGCACCTGAAATGTGTTAACCCGCTTGTATACCGCTTAATGATGTTGAGCGTAGGAAAGTAGGCCGCAAAGCTAAAGCATTTGCGACCGTCGAAAGCTAAAGCCTTCCCGGTCATCGCTTCTTCACGCAAGGCAGGAGCGAACACAAAAGACTAAGAGCACCGATAAGGAAAGGCAGAAAGGAATCAATGAGAGCGACGATAGGAAGCATCAGCAATGTTTTCATAAGAGGTAATGAAACGACACGTATCAATACTATAGAGTTTATTACCTGGATCTTTTGCATCTTTATCGAGGCAAATTTTATTATGCGGATCTAACCAATCTTCATACCCTTCAAGTGTTTTGATGTCGTTAGCAAAATTAGCAAAACAACACCAACGAGGGGCAACACTACAACCTTTATAGCTAGGGAAATCTAAGTGATACTTTTCACTATAACAACGTGTAAGCATATGTACCCATAAACTATAGATTCTTGTAAGTTTTCCATTAATCGTAGTTGGTACACCCACTCCTATAAAACCAACCTCACAAACCGAGATTGCATAGGGATCTTTTACTTGTCCTGATTTTAAATTTCTTGCTCTAACCTTTGTAATGAAACCTGTATTATCAAATTTGATAGTTACGCTATCTTTGTTTGTATAATCAATGACAGTACAAAACCCACAATTGTTAGTAATGAATACATCACCAATAGTGATAGATGATTTTGGCATAATATTTACTTCCTTGTTTATCAGGCGGTATAAACAAAAACCTCCTAAATGATTAGATGATTCCCCGCCTGGAAATCTTCCTTTCATATTAGGAGGTTTCGTTATTTTATCACTAACGTGATCACAAACATGTTTTGAGAAGCTTAATTCTCGAATAAAAAAAGTTGGCAAATATTCTAATAATAAACACCAACTTAAAAACAATCAGACATTCCGGTTGTCAATAATTGTTTTTTGTTCCTGAAATTACTTATCCATCCATACATAAATAACAGGGAGCTTCGCAAGCGCTTACGATTACTTTGTATAAATATATATGGATGATTAAATAATTTCGCAAGCTGAACGCAAGCTTAATATTC